>NZ_JAILWA010000006.1 GCF_025699255.1 Nitrosopumilus sp.
AACCAACACCAGAACCAACACCAGAACCAACACCAGAACCAACACCAGAACCAACTTCCGATGATCCTTTCGAAGGAATCAACGATGATGATATTGCAACTTATTCAGATTTGTTTGATGTTCCTCCACCTGAAAATGATAAACAGGCAACTGATTTGGCTAACAAAATTCGTCAGTGGATTAAAAATGGCAGACTACAATCTGGAGAGTCTGTAGATGATGTTAAAGACGAAGAGATACAAAAGCATGATAAAGAAGAACCCAAAAAGAAAAAAGGCAGGTTCGGGTTCTTTAAACGATGAAACTTAAAACAAAAAACTTACTTACTTTGGGAGAACTATCCCCAAAGGAATTTGCAGGACTAATTGATGATTCCATCAAACTAAAAAAACAACTCAAAAAAGGCCAGAACAAACCTCTTCTAAAAAACAAAACACTGACAATGATATTTCAAAAGCCGTCTACTCGAACACGTGTAAGTTTTGAAGTTGGCATGTATCAGCTGGGAGGACATGCAGTCAATCTATCATCAAATGATATGCAGCTGTCTCGAGGCGAATCAGTTGAAGACACTGCAAAAACTCTTTCACGATACTCTGATTGTATAATGGCACGTGTTTATGATCATGAATTGCTTGAGACGTTATCTGAACATGCCAGCATTCCCGTAATCAACGGTCTTTCTGATACTTTTCATCCTTGCCAAATACTCGCAGACTTTATGACAATCAAAGAAAAAAAGAAAAAGATAAAGGGATTAAAAATTGCCTGGATTGGTGATGGGAACAATGTTTGCAACTCTATGATTTACGGCGCAGCATTAGCTGGTGTCACTATGGCTGTTGCAACACCCAAAGGATTTGAACCAGACAAGGACGTAGTGAAAAAATCCCAAAAATCTACAAAGATTGAACTGACAACTGATCCCTTTGCTGCTGCAAAAGATGCAGATGTTATAGTTGCAGATACTTTTGCATCTATCCATAATCTTGATAAGAAAAGATTACAAAAATTCTTGCCAAAATACCAAGTCAATGACAAACTAATGAAGGCTGCAAAAAAAGATGCGATCTTTTTGCATTGTCTTCCTGCAAAGAGAGAACAAGAGGTTACCTCATCAGTAATTGATGGACCTCAGTCTGTTGTTTGGGATGAGGCAGAAAACCGATTACATACTCAGAAAGCTTTGTTAGCTGCTCTGATTCGCGCTTAACGTATATAAGAGCAGATTCAAACTCGGTTTCTATAGATGGCCTATTCGAAAATATTGAGAAGATTAAGGGAAGAGAAGACCAATTATAAAAAACGTGGAACCATGTTGATGGGAAAACGCGATTTTATCACTGTAAATATTACTAATGAAAATACCCAAGTCCAAATTCTAAAGCCTGGCATGACTGGAGACAAGGTTGTCGCATCAGCTCACTCTAGATATTTGCTAAAGCAAGGCTGGAAGGGCTCTAGAAAAAGTGTACCTGCTGCATATCTGACTGGCTATTTGGCTGGAAAGAAAGCATTGGGACAAGGTGCAAAAGATGCAATCTTGTATACTGGAACTAAAAGATACACACAACGAATGGCAGCTGCTCTGAAGGGAGTAATTGATGCTGGAGTTGAAGTACCAGCTGATGAGGAAACATTTCCTGCAGAAGAAAGAATCAACGGTGAACACCTGACAGTTAAAAATGAAATTTCTAAAATAAAATCTTCAATTGATAGTGAGGTCAAATAGAAATGAGTCAAGCAGCACAATCCAAAGGTCCACGCGGAAAAGCTGCACCAGTATATGGTAGAGGTCCTCCTGGAGGAGCAAAAAATGGAGACCGTCCAAAAAGACCAAGAAGAGAACCTGAAGAAGAAGTTTGGGTACCAAAAACAATCTTGGGACAAAAAGTAGCATCTGGAGAAATTTCATCTCTGGAAGAAATTATCGAATTAGGATTAAGAATTCAAGAAGCAGGAATTATCAAGAAACTATTGCCTGACTTGAAAAGTGAAGTTGTAGATGTTGGAATCATTCAGAAAATGACTTCAAATGGTCAATCAACTAGATTCAAAGCAATTGTTGCTGCAGGTAATGAGAATGGTTACTTGGGAATCGGTCAAGGAAAATCTAAACAAATGAGAATTGCAATCGAAAAAGCAACCAGCCAAGCTTATCTTAATGTCAACCCAATCAAAATGGGCTGTGGCAGTTGGGAATGCAGATGTGATCAAAAACATTCTGTTCCATTCAAAGTAAGAGGCAAAGGTGGAAGTGTAACAATTGAAATTATTCCTGCACCACGTGGATTAGGTCTTGTAGCAGGAGGTAAAATTAAACGATTATTGGAATTGGCAGGTCTTAAGGACGCATGGACCACTGCAAAAGGTTCAACACCTACAATGAATTCCACTTCTAAAGCAATACTGGATTGTCTAAGACAGACATTTAGTCAAGGTTGATGAAAAATGGCAAATGCATATCTTGTTGTTAGAATCAAAGGCCAAGCTGATTGTCCTTACTGGGCAACTCATGCAATGATGCTCTTAAAATTAGATAAAAAATATCGTGCAACAATTCTTCCAGCCAAAGAGAATACTTTGGGAATGCTAAGAAAGGTACAACACTATGTATCTTGGATTGAACTTGATTCATCATTAGCAAAAGAATTGATTGACAAAAAAGCAAGAAAATCTGGCTATCAAAAAATTACTCCTGAGGATCTAAAGACTTTGGGATTTGCAAGTACTGATGAATTGGCAACAGCATTGGCTGAAGGCAAAGCAACACTATCAAAACTAAAACCAATAAAACCATGGTTTGCTTTGGCACCACCAGTTCACGGATTCAAAAGAAGTACCAAGAAACTTTATGGACAGAAAGGAGTTCTTGGACAAAACAAAGAACTTGACACTATTGTAAGGAGAATGATTTAACATGGCATCTAGATTAAGAAAAACAAGACGACTTAGAGGCGGACGACACATGGGATGGGGACAAGTAGGTCAACACCGTGCAAGTGGTCACAAGGGTGGTCTTGGAATTACTGGTATGAAAAAACATCATAGAAGTACTATGTTGAAAGAAGATCCAGATCATTATGGTCATGATATTCCTAAAACACCTCACCCAAATATTATAAAAAAATGGACTAGCCTTAGAGATCTAGATGACTTGTTCACTAAGTTCGGTAAAGAAGAGGGAGGCAAAAAAGTCGTAGACCTTGAAAGTGCAGGATACGACAAACTCCTTGGCGGCGGAAAAATTACAAATGCATATTCCGTCAAAGTTCCACAATTTACTGCATCTGCAGAAGAGAAACTCAAAGCTGTTGGGGGAGAAGTGTTAACTAACAATGGCTGAAGGTAGCGTCACTACTATTATTCGAAAAGTCGTCTTCAAAGCAGAACCATACTTACCTCAAGTTCCTAAACCTAAAAAGAAAATTCCACTCCCTACCAGACTACTTTGGTGTGGAATTGCATTACTCATCTACATGATAATGGGACAAACTCCACTATTTGGAGCAACAGCACCACAATTTGATTTCCTAGCCTTTGCTAGAGTTATTTTCGCATCACAACAAGGTACTCTTGTTGAATTAGGGATTGGGCCGATTGTAACAGCTGGACTCTTGATGCAATTGCTGAGAGGCTCAGACATTCTCAAATTTGATTTCAAAAAACCTGAAGAAAGAGGAATTTTTCAGACTGCCACTAAACTAGTAACCTATGTTGTAATCATAGCCGAATCTATTGTGTATGCAGCTGCAGTTTATGGTCCTGGTGTTACAGAGCCATATGTACTGTATGTGATGATAGGGCAGCTGATGGCGGCGTCTATTATTATCATGTTCTTAGACGAATTAATCCAGAAGGGCTGGGGACTGGGTAGTGGAATAAGTCTTTTCATTATGGCAGGTGTTGCTCAACAAATTCTTTGGAGCATGTTCAGTCCGTTGCCTGCTGGAGATGGAGGAATGATTGGTATTATTCCGTATATTGCTCAATCTTTGACTGGCAGTGGTGATATTACAAATATCTTCTTCCGTTCTAACCAGCTTCCAAGTATCTTTGGACTATGTCTTACTGCGGGAATTTTGCTAATTCTCGTATTCACACAAGGAATGAAAATTGAAATCCCAATCGTTTCAACAAAGTACAGAGGTTTCTCAGCAGTTTATCCAATCAAACTGATGTATGTCTCAAACATTCCAGTCATTTTAGCTTCTGCACTTACTGCAAATGCTGTTTTCATTTTCCAAATGCTGTGGGCCAACATGAATCCACGTAACAATAATTTCTTCATGAACTTTATAGCGCAATTTGATCCTACCAGTCCTAACACCCCGATAGGTGGTATCATTTACTATATTACTCCTCCAAGAGGCTTGGATGTTGCAGCACTAGATCCAATGCGTGCAGTAGGTTATGTTCTGTTTATGATAGGAATTGTAGTTGTATTTGGTAGGTTATGGGTAGAGCTTGGTGGTTTATCTCCAAAGAGTGCTGCTCAGAATTTGCTTGATGCAGATGTACAAATCCCTGGATTTAGAAGATCAAACAAACCAGTTGAAGCTTTACTCAACAAGTACATTCCCTCTGTCACCATCATTGGCTCAATGATTTTGGGTCTGTTGGCAGGTGTATCTGATGTCCTTGGTGTGTTTGGTTCTGGAATCGGAATTTTACTTATGGTAGATATTCTCATCAACTATTACACACAGTTAGTTAGAGAACAAGTAGAAGTTACAATGCCGCGTTTGGGTGCTTTGCTTGGTAGAAAATAAAAAAGTTGTAATGGTAGGAATACCAGGGGTTGGAAAAACTACGCTACTTTCCAAAATGGCAACTATCATTAAAGATCATAAAAAAAGTGTCAGTGTTGTAAGCTTTGGAACTTTGATGTTTGAAGTTGCAAAAGAAAATGGACTAAATGACCGTGATGAATTAAGAAAGTTGCCTGTGGCAGAACAGCAACGCATCCAAAAACTTGCTGCAGAAAAAATTGCATTACACCAAGAAGATGTTGTAATCATTGACACTCATGCATTCATCAGTTCTCCAGAAGGATACTATCCTGGTCTTCCAGAACATGTTCTCAAAATTATCAAACCTACCAACTTTGTTTCTGTATCTGCAAAACCTGAAGAAATCTACAACCGACGAATGACTGATACAACTCGAAACCGAGATAAGATTACCCTTGCAAATATTAAAAAAGAATTAGATGCTCAATCTGGTATGATTTCTGCATGCTCTGTAATTTCAGGCTCTCCTGTTAAACACGTTTTAAATCGTGAGGGAAAGGTTGATGAAGCAGCTGATAAAATAATTAATGCAATAGGACTGTAAAAAATGGACTTTAACTTTATTCTACTATTCATTGAATCTATCCCTCTGCAATTTGATATCTTTGGTGGAGAAAGAATGGCATTGGGCAGTGATGATCCAATTGTTAAAGGATTGATTGCATCGATGTTTGCAGTTTCTGGATTTGGAATTTTACTGAACATCTTCAACTCTGGAGTTAGAAAAAAGATGGTTGATCAAGTAAAGCTAAAACGAATCATGAAAGAAACACGTGCTTGGCAAAAAGAAAGAATGGCTGCAATGAGAGCAAAAGACCAAGCAAAGGTTGCAGAACTAGGAAAAAAATCATCATACATGAACAAAATGTCAATGGAGATGATGCAGATGAACATGAGACCAATGATGATTACCTTTGTTCCGCTAATTTTGATATTTTATCTTGTCTTGCCACAATTGTTCTCTTACACTGTTGCACTATCTCCAATTCCACTAAATGTAATTCCTGGAGATATGTTCCAATTAACATGCACTGCTGAACAAGCAGCAGATGTAGACCATGTTTGTACTGAAGAAAATGCACTATATCTGTGGGCTTGGTATTTCCTTTCATCCATTGCATTTAGTGGCATTATCATGAGACTCACAAAAACATCGATGGATCTCAGTTGACCAAATCTATTGTTATTTCTGGTCCTCCTGCAGTAGGAAAAACAACTGTCGCTAAAGGATTAGCTGAAGAATTTCAATTGCAGTATCTCAGCGGTGGCGATGTTCTAAAAGAGATGGCACTTGAACAAGGATTTGATTCTCAAGGAGATGATTGGTGGGATACTGAAGAAGGAATGAAATTTCTTAACCAGCGTGAACAAAATTCTGAATTTGATAAAAAACTAGATGAAAAATTAATTGGTTTGTTTGATCAGGGTGGAATGGTTATCACCAGCTATACCTTGCCCTGGCTAATTAAAGACGGAATCCGAATCTGGCTTGAAGGCTCTCATGAAAGCAGCACAAAAAGAATGCAATCAAGAGATAGCATGAGTCCTGAAGAAGCATATGAAATCACTAAAAAAAGATTTGACCGAAATAAAGCATTGTACAAAAAACTATATGATTTTGACTTTGGAGAAGACAAATCTGTTTTTGATTTGATAATTAATACAGACAACCTAACAGCACAACAAGTAATTGATGTTACAAAAGAAACAGTGAGGAAATTATTATGACTCTAAAACAACTTGAAAATCTCATAGAAATTGATCAGGACATCACTGATGATGCTTTTGGAACATATTATGACAAAAGGACTATTGAGCAGTTGCTAAATTATGGAATTATTCTTTTAGACAAACCGCCAGGACCTACAAGTCATGAAACAGTAGCGTGGACTAAACGTTTACTGAAACTACCTAAAATCGGACATAGTGGCACTTTAGATCCTCAGGTCTCTGGAGTTCTACCTCTGGGTTTGGGCGAAGCAACAAAGGCATTGGGTGTTTTGTTGTATGGCCCTAAAGAATATCATGCACTTGGGAGAGTTCACTCTTTGCCCTCTAAGGAGAAGCTAAAAGAAGTTGTAGAAATGTTTCAGGGTGAGATTTTCCAAAAACCTCCACAGCGTTCTGCAGTTCTTAGACAAACTAGGACAAGGACAATTTATGAATTTGAAATAATAGAACAAAAAGAGAGATTGCTTTTGACAAGAATTCTTTGTGAAGCAGGAACTTACATTCGTAAACTTTACTATGATATTGGAGAAATTTTGGGACCTGGTGCAACTATGGTTGAACTAAGGAGAAGCAGAGTTGATCAATTCCATGAAAAAGACGGATTGGTAACGTTGCATGAACTTGCTGATGCATTTGCATTGTGGGAGGAGAAAAAAGATGATAGTAAACTAATGAAAATGATAAAACCCGTTGAGTTGGCATTAAGTGAATTAAAATCTGTAGTTATTCGAGATTCTGCAGTAGATGCATTGTGCCATGGAGCACAACTGGCAATTCCTGGAATCTTGAAAATTTCACCAAATTTGAAAAAAGGCGATATTGTTGGAATTTATACACAAAAAGGAGAGGCAGTTGCTTTGGCTGAATCAACAATGAACGAAGAAGAAATTCGTGATGCAACTAAAGGCTATGCATTTGAAACTAAGAGAATCATTATGGCTCCAAACACATATCCAAAAAAATGGAGAACAAAACCAACACCTCCAAAGGATTAAAAAATAAAGAATATTTTTTAAAAAGAATTGCTATCAAAAAGCCTTGTAATCTTTATTGGAATTGGTGTTATTGCAGGACTTGCATTTGGTGTATATTTGATTGATTTTAAAAATACCAGTCATTTGGTATTTGTTGAAGGGCCTTCTGTTTCAGTTGTCACTGAAAAATCTGATTTTAAAAAAGGTGAAGAAATCAAAATTAGGATTGTAAATTCTGGAACTGTTCCTCTGGTTTTTCCTGATTCTTCTTTTGGGCTTAGGATTACTGGATTGTCTGGAATACTGATGTATACTCCAGTATCTGCACAAGTAATTTCTAATTTGGAACCCGGAGATGAAGTTGAATTTTCATGGGATCAAATCAAAAACGATGGTGACACTGCATTAGAAGGCCTGTACAAAATATCTACTAAAGGAGTGTATGAACAGGATAACACTGTTGAAAAATCAATTACCATAACAATCTGGAAGTAGTTTGCAGATTACAAAATAACACAATATATAATCACATTTTACCGAATACATTTGTCGCAAGACTTGTGCCGGGGTCGCCTAGCCTGGTAGGGCGCGCGCCTGGAAATAATTAACCATAAAGCGCGTTCTCGCAAGGGAACGGGAGTTCAAATCTCCCTCCCGGCGCCATCAAATTACTCTACATCTCTGCCATCCGTACTGTTCTTGGTTACATACGGCAAACTAAATCCCGTGTTTCTTTGTAACTAGAATCATTTCCCTCAGAATGTTTTTTTGCATTAGTTGATTTCTGATATCGGTTGTGTTTGTAACGAATCCGCAAATAATTTTTAATAATCAAATTTGTAAATCATGTTCTAAAAACTTAGAATATGATTGGTTTTGATCGTGTTTAGGTTTGTTTAATTATTTTTCCTTCCTAATGTCATACTGTAATAATGATCGCTGACATCTGATCACCTTTAATTAACATAGACAACTCGATCTTTCCAGTATGTTTGGTCGGGGGTTAGTGTTAGGTTTACTGTTTACTGTTTTGTTAATTGGATTTTCATTTTCACAAGAATCATTTGCAGCCGCTGGTGATCCAATAGTTGATGCTGGACCCGGTGCAATTATTGATGAAGGTGATACTTTCTCTCATGTAGGTTCTTTTACACTGCCAGATGCAGAAAACAATTGGACTGCAACGGTAGATTATGGAAGTGGTGTAGGAGAAGAACCTCTATCTTTAAACTTTGGAGCTGGAACATTTTCACTTGATCATCTGTATAACATGCATGCACCATTTCAGCTTACAGTAGAAATTACTAATGGTACACATACTGGTACTGATGTAATCACCATAGATGTTCAAAATGTTTCACCTGTTATTGATAATCCCATTCCAGACGTAACCCTTGATGAAGGTGATACTTTCTTTTATAGCGGAACTTTTACTGATCCTGGATTTGATGCATTCACTGGAACTGTTACTTATGGTAACTTTGGTATTGGTAATCTAACATTGGCAATGGGTGCAAGTACATTTGATCTTGAACGTACCTTTGTTACTGATGGAATTTTTGATTCTATAGTAGTAATTTCTGATGATGCAGAAAATTCTAATTCTACTGCAACATTTACAATTACAGTAAACAATGTTTCCCCGACTCTTAGTTTAGGTTCTGGTGGAACAATCAACCAAGGAGATACGTTTCTTTCATCTGGTTCATTTATAGATCCTGGTGAAGATCCTTGGATTATTACTGCTGACTTTGGTGATGGCACTGCCCCTGTAGATGTTTCATTTTCTGATACCAAAACTTTTGATTTATCTCACACTTTTAAAAAATCAGGAATATTTACTGTAACAGTATCTGTTGATGATGGTACTGATATTGTTACTGATACTCTATCTGTAACAGTAAACAATGTTGCACCAATAGTTGATGCAGGTCCTGATGATATCATTGATGAAGGCGAAGAATTTACTTCAATGGGCTCCTTTTCAGATCCTGGTGATGAATCATTAACAATTACAATAGATTATGGTGACGGCGAATCTGAAATTATTCCAGAATCAATTGACGGTAATTTTGATATTAATCATGTTTATGACAATGATGGAAGTTTTACTGTAGAAGTAACCGTTGATGATGGCACTACTACTGTCATAGATTCTGCAATTGTTACAGTAAACAATGTTCTTCCAGAAATTACCCTTGATAGCAAATCTGTTGATGAAAATAGACTATTCACTGGGTCTGGTTCCTTTGTTGACCCTGGTGATGATATGTGGACAGCAACAATAGATTATGGTGACGGTTCTAGTTCAGAGCCTCTTTTACTTTCTGGAATGACTTTTTCACTTTCAAACACTTATTCCACGAATGGAGTTTATGATGCATCTATCACAATTTCTGATGATGACGGTTCTACAGTTTCTACTTTTATGATTGGCGTATTTGTTAGTGATACCACATTACCTAGTGATCTAAATTCACCCATGTTTACATCTCAAATATCTACTGACAGTGCAACATTTAGCACCTCTAATCAGGATATTTGGGGACCTGTAACTGGCGGCTCTGGAACTTCTAGCTGGAACCTTTTCAATCCTCAAAGATGGAATGAATCTGACGGTGATAGCTCCTATGTTACTCTAGCTGGCAAAAGATTAGGTGGCGGTATTAGTGCAGGAACATCTGGACATCTGGAATTAATAGGCTCTGCATCTGATTTATCAGGAAAAATTGGCGTAAACTACCCTGGAAGTATCAAAGTAACTCATCCTGATGCTGATTCTTTCTTGGCAGGTCAGAGTGTACCTGTAAGTAGTGATTGGACACTTGCTTCTAGTGCAAAGATTCTTGCAGGAAAAACAATGGGTGATTTGAGAATGGACTTTGATATTGGATTAGCAGAATTTGTTGATACAGATGTATGTTTGTTAGTTGGATGTGTAGATCTATTTGTAATTCCTGATATTGATATTGACACTGGAAAAACTAAACTCTTTAGCATTTCAGATGCAGGTGACTTGGATATGCCATCAGCATTAACTGGATTTGTAGGACTAACTGGAAACTTTAATCCTATTTCAGTTCAACCTGCAACTACTTCTGTAAATCCTTCTACTGGAAGAATTATTGCAGAACATACTAACAAATTTTCTGACATTAATATAGATCTTGATAAAGTTGCAACTCGTCTTGGTGTTGCACCTCCATTAGGAATAGATAAAGAAATTAGTTCAGTTAAGCTAGTTGCAAATCTATTTGATGTAGATGCAGATATTGACTTTAAGGCACATCAAAAACTGACTTTTGATTCTGATGTCTTGATAAAGTTAGACTTTAGTCGCCCTGTAACTGGCGTTGTAGGTTCAATACTTGATCTTACTACTTCTGGAGACAAAGTTTCTTCAGTAACATATCGCCAAGGAGAAGAAATCAAAATAATATTCCCAATTGGCGAAACAGACCCAATCACTGTAACTCCGACTGCTTTGTTGGATTCATCAAAGACCAAATTACATCAATTCACTGAAGTCATAACTGAAAGTGATGTAAACATGTTCTCACTTGATGCAGGTATCGCTCTTCCTAGTTTTACTGTAGTTCCTGCCATTCCAATATACAATCCAGTCCCTCACTTTTCTAATTGGCAGTGCCATGAGCGTGTACTGGGAGTATGTGTTTGGGCAGGATATACTCATGGTCCTCACTGGCACAAAATTGGTGAAACTCCTGCGGTAAAATTCAATGGAGTTGATGTTGGAGTAGGTCCAGTATGGAATAGTGGTCCACAAGGTCAAGAAATCAAGAAAGATATTCTTGCAAACAAAGCATTTGCACTTGGTGGATTTAACACTGTTGCCCTTTCACCATTTGAACTAAATCCTGAAGTTCCGCCAACTGCAGAAGCCGGTGGCCCATACGAAGTTCTTGAAGGTTCTGTTGTCCAGCTGTTAGGAACTGGTGAAGACCTTGATGGTGATCCAATAACATTTGCATGGGACTTTGATGGTGATATGACGTATGAAACTAGTGGGGCAATAGTAGATTATCCATTAGGCATTGATGGTCCTGATACACTTTCAGCAGAATTACAAGTCTGTGATGATTTGAATTGTGATGAAGACTTTGCAACAATTACTGTCATCAATGTAGCACCAACATTAGAGGCTGGTGATGATGAAACAATTGATGAAGGAAGTTTGTTTACAAGAACAATTAACTTTGAGGATCCTGGTGCAGATACATGGGATATTGAAATTGATTATGGTAACGGATTTACAGAATCACTTTCTGCATTAACTGAAAGAACATTTGATTTGAATCATACGTATGCAGATAATGGAGATTATACAATTTCAATTATGGTGACAGACGATGATGCTGGAACCGATTCTGATTCCTTTGTAGTTACAGTAAACAATGTGAATCCGACAACTGAAGCTGGTGATCCTGATTCGGTAGATGAAGGAACTCTGTATTCATATGTTGCAACATTTACTGATCCTGGATTTGATTGTGATACTTGTGGAACATTAGAGGACTTTACTGCAACAGTTGATTGGGGAGATAATACTGGAGTGGAGTCACTTGCAGTTGATGAAACACCAGGAAGTCCAGGCGTTTTGACTCAAGGTACAGCATCAGGCTCACATACTTTTGCAGATAATGGAATTTACACTGTTACTGTAACTGTAACTGATGATGATACAGGAGTAGGCATTGATATATTTGATATCACAGTAAACAATGTTAATCCAACTGTTGAAGCTGGTATAGACCAAGAAGCTGTAATTCATGATTTAGTTAGTCTTGATCCTTCAACATTTACTGATCCTGGATTTGATTGTGCATTATGTAACACACTTGAAGACTTTACATCTATTGTAAACTGGGGTGAAGGAAGTGATGAACCATTAATAGTTGATGAAACTCCTGGAAGTCCTGGAGTTCTAACACAAGGAACTGCATCAGGTGATCATATTTACAGACTACCAGGAGATTACACTGTAACTGTTACTGTAGATGATGATGATGCTGGAACTCATAGTGACTCATTGATAACAACAGTTCTTGGTGCACAAGATTTGAAGAACAGAGCAATCTCATTTTTGTCTCCATATAATTCAGAAAAAGATGTGAAAAAAGCAATTGAATCTATTAATGACAGCTTGGATTCTAAATTTTGGTTAAGTGATGTATATCTTGATGAAAAATATGGAAAGAAAGTCTTTGATGAAGAGAAAAAAGCAGTAAAGGATCTTCAGAAAATACTAAAAGATGGAGCAAAGAAAGGAATTGACCCAACATTTGCCGAAATAACACAAGACTCTATTGATTTGTTGGTAAATGCAGATAGAGTTTTGACAATTACCATAATGCTTGATGCAACATCAACTCCAGCTGATGATCCTAAGAAACAAGACAAGGTAGACAAAGAGAATGAAAAATCTGCCGAAGAGTTTGCAAAGGCAGATGAATATAGAGATGAAGGTGATTATGATAAAGCAATTGATCATTACAAGAAAGCATGGGAACATTCACTTGCTGCTCTAAAACATGCAAACAAGTAACCTGTCAGTTTTATGTTTAATGTGACTCTTTTTATCTAGTATAAAATCCATCAATCCTCATGGAATATGTTTTGATGATAGGAGTTGCCTTAAGTGGAAAAACAACTTATGTGAAAGCCAATTTTAAGCATGAAAGAATTGCATTGTCTCGTTTTGACAATGACAGAAAAGATGAATTAGAATATATTGAAAAATGTCTAAAAAAAGGAATTAGCATAGTTGTAGATGATACAAATCTTACAGAATCAATACGAAAATCACACATTGACTTGGGTAAAAAATACAATGCAAAAATTCGAGGAATTTTTATGAATACCTCTCAAGGAATCCTTGAGAAAAGACAAAAAAGTAGACGTGACCCTTTTCCTTTGTCTGCAATTTACAAACAACTTCGACAATTAGAGACACCTGTAGTTGCAGAAGGGTTTGATGAATTAGTTGTGAAAAAAAATTACGAACAGCCTAGAAGTACATGATCTAAAAATTCTGTGAATAGGCCTATACTAATTTTCATGAGTTATGGCATTTGTAGACGATATGTAATTTCCAAGATTACTTGTAATTTTGGAGAAGAGCATTTAGTATCAAAAATAATCTGCCCAACCTCTTTTCATCAATACTTCTGCAGTAGATTTGCTCAAACAAACTGCATTTCCATTACTGGTTTTCATTAGTAATTCTAATCCACCATTACATACAATATCTGCAGGATCTAGTGTTTTCATTTGCTTGCTAGGGGAAGGGTATTTTGGTTCTGATTCATATTTGAAAAAAATAACTGGACTATGAAGGGATTCTCCTTTGATGTCAATCGTATATTTTCCAAATTCTCGTAATTTCTCTGAATTTACATCAACTGTAAATCTAGAATTCATCAACAAAGTATATTCTGAATATAGTACGATACCACTAGGAGAAGTTATTTCAGGCGTGATTCTGTATAATTGACTAGGATTTCTAACTTCGCCTGAAATTGTAATTGTGTCTCCCGGATAGTATGTCTGTTTATCAGTGATTGCTAAAACTTGATTTATCAAAACAAATGGTTCTTCAGTGAATTCACCAATTACATCACTTCCTACAACCTTAACTTGTGTTGTATGCCCTTCCAGAGGAATGGTCAATGTAGTGCCACTGTTTGTGGATTCTGAATCATAATTTGTAATTTGGTTCTTTCCTACCCATACTGATTGAGGATTTTCTATTAATTCTTGAGGCAAATAAACTACAAACACATCATTATCAATTTTCCCGACAAAATCAAAAATCAACATATTTCTTGAATTATCAATTTTGATGTCAGAAAGATTTCTTTGTACTTTAAAGGGGATATCAAATGTAACATCTGAAACATCAGAGCCAACATTGTGCATTATCTGAAAATCTTCGGGAAGATCAACTACGTTAACTATTCCTGTCATCCACGGATGAATTGTACAAAAGTATTTGAATTCTCCAAGATCATTGAAGGTAAACAATTTGATGAATTTTTCCCCTCCCTCTAAATAACCACTATCAAATGCTCCATCAAATCCAGATTCTAAAGAACCTGAAGTAATCGTATGTACTTCACCGTCCGTGTTTCCCCATTCAACAAAATCTCCAGGTCTTACAGAAATTTCTTGAGGTATGAAATGAGATGATAATGTAATTTTTGAAGAGCCCGGCGGAATTTGAATATTCCATGTATCAGCTAATACATAATGGCTGGCAGGAATTATTAGAACCAAAAATAATAAACAAACAATATTTTTCATAGACTTGGTTGTTTTATCGCTATTTCATAATTGCATATGATTTTCATTTTTGAAAATAACACGTAGTTTAAATTCAGATAATTCATGAATATGGTCAATTATGAGTGATGATTTTAATTTCAAATCTATCTTGGTGCCATACAATGCCAGTTCAGGTGCAAAACGAGGATTAAATGCAGCCATAGAACTTGCAAAGAAGGTTGATGCAGAAATCACTCTGATTACATGTATTGAATCTTCATCTCTTGCATCGTTTTTTAGAAAAAAAGATGATAAATACGAAGAAGAGAAACAGGTTATTCAAAAAGAATTGGAAAAAGTAGAATATGACACAAAAAAACTCAATTCCCCCTTAAAACACGTGATTCTAAAATCATCTTTTTCCCCAAACACAATAGCAGAATATGCTGAGGAAAACAAAATTGATTTGGTAGTGATTGGACAGTCGAAAATACTGCCTACTGAATCAAAATATCATGAAAGAATGGCCCATTATCTCATACGAGGTCTGACTTGTCCAATTTTGATTGTTAAATAATCGAGAATATTTTAAAAATTATCTTATTTCTTGAGATCTTTTTTCATTACTAAATATTCATCAATCGCTTTCAAACAATTTTGCATATTTTGGACATATTGTTGAGATTCAGAATGACGATTATTTTCTAATGCAGTAATAAGACCCGCTGAATAGAGTTTCACATCATTTACTAATGATTCAATCGTATCTTTCATGACACAAATTATATTATTTTACTGATAAAGAGGGTGGTAAATTTCAAATTTGATAATCTTTAACACTCAATTAAAATATCTAGTGGATTAATAGTAAGAAATTGAGAAAAATAGAAGTTCTTTGCTATGATCAGCAAAGTCAAAGTATAGAATTTACTTTTAAAAAATACAAAATTCCTTTTCATTCTGAATTAACAATGTCTGAAGATGATAGATTGTTAAGATATACAGGAATATGTCCTGACTCTTTAGCAAATGGATTAACTAACGAACTAAATAAAATCATAGACACTAGAAAAAAAGATTTGTATGTCACTAGTTTTGCAATCGAAGCTACTTTATCTGATTATCTCTCAAATTATGTCAAAGAACTTGAAACAAAAAATATTAAAATAAAAAAGAAAAAACTGATTGAAGAATATGAGTCATTAATTGAACCTAATGTAAAATTTAACAAAAATCTCCTTTTCATGATTGTGATAGCTGCAGGGGTTGCAGTAGTTGGTCTATTTGCAAACAATGCCTCTTTGGTAATTGGAGCAATGTTGATATCGCCATTACTTGGACCGATTTCTGCATTTTCATTCAATACTGCAGTTGGTCAGACAAACAAAATGTTCAAATCTGTGATTTCAGGATTATTGTTACTATTAGCAGTTATAGGAACAGGTGCACTTTTAACAATAATTGCAATTCAGTTTACTGAGTTACCTCTAACAAACGAAATTATATCTAGAACTGAAATATCTCCTGTATTTTTAGCAGCTGCAATAGCTATTGGATTTGCAGGAGGGATTGCTATGACTACTAATATCCCAGGCATTTTAGTAGGCGTGGCAATTGCAGCTGCATTAGTTCCACCTGCAGCTGTTGCAGGAATTGGAATTGCGTTATGGGATTGGGATATTTTTTCAAATGCATTGACACTTACTGCAGCAAACATCATAGGGTTGGTTCTTGGGATGATGGTTGTCTTTTTCATAGGAGGAGTCTCTCCAAGGAAATTCTATGAAAAAGAAAAGGCTCAACAACACATGATTATCACAATATCTGTTTTTACGGGATTGAGTATTCTTTTGGGATTCTTGTTATTCAAACCATCCTGAATTCATTAAAAACTTGTTTTTGCATCTTATCAAAATCAATAGAATATTTTATTTCGGACTGTTTTCTACCAAAATGTATGAGACGTAAGTTTTCAGCAAATGATAAAGAATGGCATCAAACATTACTCAATACATTTGAAAACATATTGAAAATAAAAATTCAACCTGTTTTAGTCTATGACAGAAAACATTTTTCAAATTATGTCTACAAAAATAATATTAAACCCAATACCGTTTGGGCTGAATGTATTAAAGAATGTGGCACCATTTGGTTAAATCCTGACTTGGCAACAGAGCCAAAAGTTGAAACCGTGAATACCCTTTATCACGAATGTCTACATATCAAATATCCAAAAAAAACAGAACGAGAAATAAGAAAACTTGCAGACAAAATAATTCCTGTAACAAAATCAATTTCTTCTAGTAAAAAGAAATTTGACATCACCCATATGCATTAAATTTCTATATGACTAATTTTATGACATCTAATGCATTCAAACAATTTGTTTGAATCAGGTATTGATTCTTAACAATTTCAAGATCATTTTCAAGATTCATGATCAACAAATCAAACGTACTTGCCAAAAATTAACCTATGTGGGTTTCATTGTTAGAAGATGACAATGAGATTTGTGATGAATCATGTTTATAATGTCATCATAAAGAGTTATTTCCTCCATTGACAGCTTTGGATAGTCTACAATTAACAAATCTGTTTTGTGCTCTTTGACATAATCAATAACCCAATGAGAAATGTTGTCAGTTAGGCCAAATTTTGTCTTAACGGAAACACCTTCTTTTTGAGCAATTTTCTTCCATTTTTCTAATTCTGCTTTAAGTTTCGAAGTCTGATTCTGTGTTGTTTTTTTATCGGATTTGGTCTCAAAAAAATAAAACTTTGGCGGAATTTTATACATGCACTCAATAACCGTTAATTCTGAATCAAATTTTTTGGCCATCTCCAGACCAAGTTCAAATGATTTCTTTGTATGTGTAGGAGTGATTATTGCAACAACTATTTTACTAAATGTCATACTATAACTCTCATCTTTACAGCATTATTATTTTATTCTGATTTAGTATGTCAAAAACCATTCATCCTCTTGACACTGTTCTCAATTTTCGTATGGGATTTTATAGTAACCAATCATTACCTTCATTGGGTATGCTGGAATCTTCTGAAATTTCTCCATCTGAATGGCTTGCAATCAATCAATTTCTTAATGATTTGAAACAAATCAGAGCAACATGCATCTCTGTATACTATCCGTATGGTAAAGGTACAGAAACTATTTCATTGTTACAAGAAAACAAACGAAGTGACGTTGTTGAAAAAATTGAATCCAAAATAGAAAAAAGGATTGCATATCTCAAAGAAAATCCTACATCTGCAGGAAAATTTACAAAAACCTTGTGTATTTTTGGCTGGATACATAATGGAAAAATTGTCATTAAAGAGATTGGAACTTCAAAAGAACTTCCATACATCTACATGCAAAGTAAAAAGCCATATCTGAAACCATTTGGGGATGTTCTAAAAATCAATCATGATGTTTTGTTGGTAACCATTGATCAAAAATCTGCAAGAATTCAAAAATTCCATGGCAGTCAAATTTTACAAGAGTCTAGAATCAAAATTGATTTACAAGGAAGGCATAGGAAAGGTGGTCAAAGTCAAGGTCGATTTTTAAGAGCAAGGCAAACAAAAATCCATGTTTTCTTTAAGAAAGTCGCTAATAAAGTAAGAACAATGGATGCCAATTCTGAACTAGTTTTATTGGGAGGAGCAGGTCCTGCAAAAACAGAATTTTATGATGAACTAAATTCTGATTTGGTAAACAAATGCCGATTTGTTGAAAATTTATCTTTTTCAACTCCTATGAATGAAATTCACAAGAAAATCATTCACCATTTGTATCAACACCGAAAAAAGTATGTCTCAGAACTACTTGAAAAATATGAAAAACTAGTCAAAGATGGATTGACTGCTAAAAGAAATAATGTTATTTACAAAGCGTTGGAAATTGGGGCAGTTGACACCCTAATTGTATCTGCAAACTATCATACAAACTCTCAATTCAAAAATATAATGAAAATGTTAGAGCTTGCAAAAAATACCTCGTCTAAAATAGAATTTGCAGTATCTCCAAAAATAATTAAAAAATTGGAATTAAATAATTCCGTTCTTGCCATATTGAGGTATAAAATCAAATAATTCTGTTTAATCTGAATTGTGATTATTGTAACTTTTCAATAATTTCTGAAAATTTCCAAGGGCCGCATTCAGAATCTTCTTGCTCACTTTTGAATAGTCCTGTTTTGTTTAGATGATTTACAATATGTGCTGAAAACGGTAATGCTCCCGTAGCCCCTGGAGAATTATAGTTCAAAATATGAAATGATGTTTCATCATCTACCAGTATGACATCTGGAACAAATTTTCCATCCTCATTAATTATTGATGATCTAATACCTGCAGTTCCTTTTTCAGTAATTTTGTTTGCATCAATTATTGGCAAGAATCTTTTTACTCTGTCTACCATTGCCGTTTTTGACATTGATGATTGTATTTCGTTCATTGCCAGTTCTTGAAATTGTTTATCAAAAATTGCCTTTCTAGCGCCAGACCCTAGCATTTCCAACATTTTTGGAATAAACTCTTTGATGTTTTCTGATGTATTGTATCCGTATGGGCTGAAAACTGGAACTGCGTTTGGACCTATTTCACAACTACCATCAACCCTGATAATCCAATGTGGATCTAAAAATGGATACTCTGGAAATTCAGGAACTGAATATACGCTTGATTTGGTTAAATTGTTATACTCTTTTGGAACTTTCCAATATTCTCCTCTGAAATGAACATCAGTAAATTTTTCTGCAACACCAACATTGTGTGCAATATCTACAGCTTCTCCTCCTGCTGCATTAATTAGAAATTTTGCAAAAATTTCATGTTCGTCATTTAGTGTAATCTTCCATTTGTCATTTTCTTTTTTTATTTCTGTAACTTTGGTATCTAATAGGAAGTTTGTTCCCTTTTCTTTGCTGTCTTTCATCACTGCATTTGTAAATGTAGAATAATCAGTTGATGCATCTTTGTATACATACAATGCTGATTCACATTTAATTTCTGGTTCGATTTTTTTCAATTCTTCTTGATTCATCAGCTCGATATCTTTGTCCTCAAGTCCGTTTTGTTTTCCCCACTTGAGATATTTTTCTAAAACCTTGATTCCTTTTTGATCTACTGCAACTTCTATCACACCATCTTTTTTAAATGGCAATTTTTTCAATTCTGCATACTTTTCCCACATCTCATAACCCAGAAAAGCTGATTTTGCAAACAGTTTTTTCTTTTCAGGATTGTAAAGATACGGTGCATGAACTTTTCCTGTATTTCTTCCACTAGTGTGAAATGCAACGCTATGGGCCTGTTCGATAACTGCAATTTTTTTTGATTTGTTAAGAGAGGATAAAAAATATGAAATCGAGGTACCTAGAATTCCTCCGCCGATTATTACAATGTCAAAATTATGAGCCATTTGCTTTCACTCTTAATTTGTTTTAGTTGATAATAAATTGAGTCTGTAGCAATCAAGATTAATATCCAATAAAAATAACTTCAAGTCATGTTACCTGACAAGTGTTCAGTAAAGGAAGAAGGCAAAGAATGTGTTAATCCTCCTGAATTTATTGTATCTATCATTTCAGGAAAAGATGAGTATATGGTTGGTTTAACTTGTCAAAAACATAAGCAAATAGTTTCTGGTAAAATAGGAATTTTGCAAAATGAGGGTAAAATGCATGATGGAAAAGTTAGTTTTTCGCCCGTAAAAGCAGTTGGAACTGATTGTGTTCATGGTGATTCTGATGATTTTGTTCAGATTGACATGAATCGCTCAAAAAATTGAAATAATTTCTTTTTTAATACTCATTGTTGCTTTTAGAACTGTTATCTGATTTAGTTAAAATTGATGATGTCTTATTGATCATAAAAAACAGCGGTACTGTCAGTGAGATTAAAAGTAATTCTCTTAGCATTCGCCAAAAAGAAAAATGGATTACCATTGGTGATAATGATGGTCCTGCACACATGCACATAAACTCTGAACTGATAAAGTCTGCAGAATTTATTCAAGAAGAAAAACCTGACCGAGTCAGTTACAGTGTTCGATTCTTTGATGAGAATGGAGATCGTATACTGGCAGCATTTTTTACAAAAATGTATGATGACTCAAAACATCTAATTCCTGAGAGAAAACAACTCTATGACAAATTGCTTGCAAAGTTTTCCTCTAAAATTCAATTTTAAAAAAAACCTTGTCTGAAAAAGACAAGGAGAAAAAATATTACTCTTCTAATTCTTTCTTCTTCTTCTCTTTTTCAGATTGTAGTTTAGCTAATTCTAATTCTTCATTGGTATGTTTGAATTTTTTCAATCTGATTTTAGATTACGATTTAGATATAAAAACTGCACATTTTTCTCAATCATAACTCATGCGTAAAAATCAATATCCTACAGAATAGATTGGCTTTTTCCCATTCATTCCTAAAATCAAGTTTTTGACAGTAATTTCTGCCATCTTCTTTCTAGTTTCTTTAGTTGAACTCCCTATATGAGGTGCAAGAACAATGTTTTCTAATTTACATAGAGGATTGTTCTTTTTGATAGGCTCCATTTCAAAAACATCTAGGCCTGCACCTGAAATAGTTTTTTTCTTTAATGCTGATTCTAGATCTCGCTGATTGACTACTTTGCCCCTTGAAGTGTTAATCAAAAATGCTGTTTTTTTCATTTTTCTAAATATTTTCAAATTAAATAAATGATCTGTTTCCTTTGTGTGGGGCACATGTACTGAAAGAAAATCGCTATCTGAAATTAATTTTTCAAATGAGACATATTTTGCACCAAGTGCTTTTTCTTTAGATTTTGAAACATGTTTTCTGTTATGATAAATAATTTTCATATCAAATGCCTTTGCTCTTTTTGCAAGAGTGCTTCCAATTCTCCCTAAACCGAAAATTCCCAGTGTTTTTCCTTGAAGATCTGTGCCAACATAATCGTATGCTCCATAGATTTCATTCCACTTTCCATTACGAATGATTCTATCTCCTTCAGAAACCCTTCTTGCAATATCTAACATTAATGAGAATGCTAAATCTGCTGTTGCGTCAGTTAGAACTTCTGGGGTATATCCTACTCGTATTTTCTTTTCTTTTGCATACTCTGTATCTATATGATCAAAACCTACACTGTAAGTGCTAATCACTTTGAGGTTTCTTGCATGTTTGATCATCTCTTTGTCTATCTTATCATATGGAAAACAAATGAGACCCTCAATCTCTTTGATTCTAGATCGCAATTTAGTTTGCGGGATTGGTATCTTTCCAGAATGGATTTCGATTTGATATTTTTTTCTTAGTTCTTTGAGTGCAAAGTCATGCAAAGTACGTGTAAGCAAGACTTTTTTTTTCATCATTCATGATATTCATCTCAAACCATTTATACGATTTCTTTGTACTTTCCTTGATGTCTTCTAAGGTTGAAGAAGAGGAAGAATTTGCTATTTGTGTTGAATGTGGTAATTCTATTGAAAAATGTGTATGTGTATGTCCCTATTGCGGTGAACGAGATAAATGTGAATGTGCATTGTTTGATGCAGCTACTGGGGGTTAGAAGTAATGAACCCTCATACTATTAAAATTCAGAAAAAGAGTGAAAATCAGTGAATAATCTAGATTTTACTTGGTTAATTGGAGGCCCTCAAGGAAGTGGTGTTGAATCTGGAGCTAATATCTTCTCAAAAGTTTGTGCTGAAATGGGATATCAGGTATTTGGCAAACGGGAATTTTACTCAAACATCAAAGGTGAACATAGTTATTTTACAGTAAGAATATCTGACAAGAAAATCAACTCAAATGTTAATGATGTAAATCTCATGGCCTCTTTTGATGCTGAAACAATTTTTCGTCATTATGATGAATTAGTATCTGGTGGAGGAATAATTTATGACTCTGATTTAGAAGAAACAAAAACTGATGCTGTACACACTCTTGACGCACCATTCAAAGAAAGATTACACAAAGAGCTAGAATTAAAAAATAAACCATTTACTGTTGCAGGCGTTTTGGAAATTGCAAAAGAAAACGGGGTGCAATTATTCCCAGTGTCTTTCAAGTCTATACTTGAAACACTTTCTGAAGAAACTGAAAATCCTCGTTTGAAAGGATTGGTAAGAATGTATAATGTAATTGGTGTGTCATTGTCATTGGGATTGGTAAAGATGCCTCCTGATTCATTACAAAAAACAATTGAATCTATTTTTTCAAAAAAACCTGAAATAGCAAAAATAAATCAACAGACTGCAAACTATTCATATAATTTTGCTACTGCAAAATTTGAAAATTTTAAACATACTTTGCCTGGAACAGAAAAAGAACCCAATACCATCTTGGTTCAAGGTTTTCAAGGTACTGCTCTAGGAAAAATGGCGTGTGGTTGCAGATTCCAACCTTACTATCCAATTACTCCTGCATCTGATGAATCTGTTTTCCTGGAGTCAAATGAAATTCTTGAAATAATTGATGACAGGCCTGGCTCTATTGCTGTTGTTCAAACAGAAGATGAAATTTGTGCAATGGGGATGA
This sequence comes from Nitrosopumilus sp., assembly GCF_025699255.1. NCBI lineage: Archaea > Thermoproteati > Nitrososphaerota > Nitrososphaeria > Nitrosopumilales > Nitrosopumilaceae > Nitrosopumilus > Candidatus Nitrosopumilus sp. The sequence goes on from NZ_JAILWA010000006.1 coordinate 23,314, forward strand.
CTATTGGTGGCGCATTAACTGGAACGCGTTCTGCAACATGTACGTCTGGTCCTGGATTCGCTTTAATGACTGAGATGTTGGGTTGGGCCGGCATGAATGAAGTTCCTGTAGTGATAACAAACTATCAGAGAAGTGGGCCCTCTACAGGATTGCCTACACGACATGGTCAAGATGATTTATTGTTCTCTGTATATGCAGGACATGGAGATTTTCCCAAAATCGTTTATGCATCTGGAGACATTGAAGAAAGTTTCTATGATACTGGAAACTGCTTTAATTATGCAGAAATTTTTCAAGTTCCTCTAATTCATCTGATGGACAAGTTTCATGCCAGTTCTGTAATAACCTGTAAAAGATTTGATCCTCAAAAAATGTCTATCAATAGAGGTAAACTATTAGAAAAAGTAGATGATGATTACAGACGATTTGAATTTACAGAAGATGGAATCTCCCCTCGCTCTAGATTGGGAATTGACAATGGTATATTTTGGAATACTGGGGATGAATCAGATGAATCTGGTCATATTACAGAAGATCCAGTATTGCGTGTAAAAATGATGGATAAGAGAATGTCTAGGCTAGACTTTATTTTAAAAGAAATTCCTGAAAGTGAACAAGCAAAATCATTTGGTGTCAAAGAGCATACAATAATTTCATGGGGTTCTGCAAAAGGTCCTATTTTAGATGCCATAGAAATGCTGGAAAATGAGGGGATTTCGATTGGTTTTGTTCAATTAAAGCTGTTACACCCATTTCCAGCTGATTACATCAAAAACATGCTAAAAGATGCCAAAACGATTATTGATGTTGAAGCAAATCATTCGGGACAATTAGGAAAACTATTCAAACAAAATACTGGTAGAGATGTTGATTACTTTATCTTAAAATACTCTGGAAGAGCAATGACAAGTACAGAAGTTTATGATTCTCTTAAAAAAATTATTCAAAACAAAGCAAACAAACGTGAGGTTCTAATGCATGGCGCTTAAACTTGCTGACTACAAAACAGATGTGCACAATGATTGGTGTCCTGGATGTGGAGATTTTGGTATAGTAAATGCAATTCAAATGGCATTAGCTGAAATGGGAATTGAGCGTGATAAGGCTGCAATGTTTTCAGGAATTGGTTGTTCTGGTAAAACATCTCATTACATCAATACGTATGGTGTTCATACATTACACGGAAGAGTTTTGACTTTTGCACAAGGTGCAAAAATTGCAAATCCTGAGATGACTGTTGTTGCAGTAGGTGGTGACGGTGATGGATTAGGAATTGGTGCCGGTCATTTTGTTGCAGCAGGAAGAAGAAATGTCGATATGACATACATTATTTTTGATAATGGCGTATATGGTTTAACGAAAGGTCAGGCATCTCCTACCTTGAAACTAGGCGAGAAGACAAAATCATTGCCAACTCCAAATACTAATTCAAATGTGAATCCAATTGGATTAGCAGTTGCATCTGGATTTACATTTGTAGCTCGTGGATATTCATATGATATCAAACATCTCAAAAATTTGATAATTCAAGCTGTTAATCATAAGGGTCTTTCTTTTCTTGATGTTTTACAACCTTGTCCAACTTACAATGATCTTAACACAAGGGATTGGTATGCAGGAGTAGATTTAGTTGACGAAGCTCAAAAAAGGCATTCTAGAATATACAAACTAGAAGAGCAAGGATTTGAACCAACAGTACATTATGACTCTGAAGCTGAAGTAAACGAAAAACTATCTCAGGCTTTGATTAAATCCCTAGAGTGGGGAAACAAGATCCCAATTGGAATCTTTTACAAAAATGAATTAATTTCCCCTTACACTCAAAGAATTAAAGACAAGATTCCAAACTATTTGGAAAACTCTCCTGCAAAACAAAATATCTCTAAAGATGGTCATCCTAATACTGATATTTCACAGATATTAGATTCTCTTGAAGTATAGTTTTTCTACTTAACCTAAGAAGTTATAGGCAAGTTTCGTAGAATATTATTTTGCATTTGAACATTAATGAGGCAAATAAAATATTTAGAAAATCTATTATCAAAGGTTTCTTTGAACCAGAACTTCTAAATCTAGATTTTAAAAAATCTCCCGTAAAACATCCTTCCATCACTGATGACGGTCTTATGCAATCTGATTTACTACATGTATTTTTTGATGTTGAAACTGGTTCTGATTATCCTGATGGCGATGAATGGTTTATTGTAGAATTACTGTTTCCTCATGATGTTAAACTTCCTGATTCTTTGAAAGGAACTGATTATTTTACAACCTTGTCTATTGAGGATGGAAAGACTTACTGGCATCATCGTGAATTGATTCGTTACAAGTATGGAAAATCTAAAAAATTACTTGATGCCTTGGACTTTTTAGAATCAAAATACAAAGAACTTCACGAATTACTTGAACCATTACAAAAAGATCTCAAGTAATTTCATTCCAAGAATCTCCTCTGAACGTATATTTTTTATTTTCAGATAGAGCTGTATCTAAACGCCATCTGATTGATTGAGAATCAAATTTATACATAATTACTGAAATGTCTGATGGAATTTTTTCTGGATTTAGATGATATGGTAATAATTCTAAAACAAAATCAATTTTTTCTAGTGCATTATCAAACCATTGTTTATCTTCAATGTCGATGGTGAAAATAATTTTTGGGTTTCCTGAAAAATTAATGATAATTTTTAATGCATTTCCACTACCTCGTCTTCGTTTCATCTCTTTGAAAACAGCTTTGACTTTTTCCCATCGTTTAAAATCAAACCACTGGAAAAACTCTTCATTGAATTGAAGTGGAATGTCAATATCCAAGAAACTAACAAAATTTTCATCATCTGCCTCTATTTCATCTTGGATTATCGTAAAATGTGAATTCAAAAACCCATAGAGAACTTCAATCTCCCAAGGTGAAATTCCATAGTAGCGTAATGTTGTTTTCACATTCTCTGTCAATGATATAAAATCTCGAAAATTGTAATTAAAGCTTCAAAACTGGTGCAAATCCACCTTAAAATTAAAATTATATGGAATGATACTCAATTTTAGATATGAAGAAAGAATATGTAGTAAAAAGCATTGATTCTGCACCTGATGGAGCACCATATGTCGTAGTTTCATTATCTTCTCTTAAAGATCTAAAAGAAGGAAATACTGCTCAACAACCTCCCTTTGGAACTCCCAAAGTAATGGGATTTTCAAACATGAATGATATGATGAAGGATCTAAACAAGATGATGTCTGGATTAGGTGGAGCCGGAATGCAATCTGGAATTACTCAACTAAAACTTGAGATGCATGAATACAAAGAGATGAATCTTTCAGTTGGAGACAAGGTCTTTTTAGAACTAAGTAAAGCCGAATCTTTAGGCGTCTAGTTTTACCAGATTGTATTGAAATATTTCCAACCATAGAATGCAGCAATTGTTCCAATGACAAATAGCATTGGTTTCCATGCAAATACTGGGATGCTTGGTGTTGCAAGCTTTACTTTGTAATTATCAACTATTGCATTGACATTTTTCTTAATTTTATCATGCCAAATATTGTAATCTACTTGATATTTTTTTAAAATTTCTTCTACTTCATAAATTACTGGTGTTCTTTGTGAAAACAAATGTTGAAGATAATCTCTTGAAACCTCTACTTCTGCATGAATGCCGATTAAACCTTTTTTCAAATCAACCATTCTCACATGCATTTCCCATGGTTTTTTTAATTTGAGATTTAGTCCATTTCCAATTTGATCAGGTTGTTTGTGTTCAAATTTTACTTTGGTAAATCCTTCATCTTTGAAAATTTTCATTAGCTCATCAAAGCTTTTCTTAACTACAATGTGGAGCTGTTCTACTCCTTCTTTACTATCTACATCAATTCTGTGTTTGATTCCGTCAAAAAATGACACTGTTTTGGGATATGTAGTCAGATATTCCATTATTTTTTCCATCAAATGCCTCTATTTAAAGCAGAACCAAAATTTAGGTTAGGGTTTTGGTGGATTTGACAAGCCTCTGACATACACACATTGATCCGGAGATATTGCCATTTCTGATGAGTTGATTTTTCTGTCTGTAAGCTTTGCACCAGAGTTTCTAATAATTGCAAATGGTTTTGATTCTGCACCTTCGCCCATCTTGTGATTTCCTATTGTTGCAAGATTGTCTACCACTGCTTGAAATGTTACTTTAAGTGGATTTCCATCAAGATCTTTTTTTGCTCTCATGTCTAGTACTGGTTCTATTCCAGCACAAGATATTGCAACACCTGAAGTTCCAATTCTTGCTGGCATTAGTCTGCTGTCTACCAAAATTATTCCAACATGGATGAAGAATTTCAAGAAAATTTTTCTGCGAATCTCTTCTGCAATTTGGTAAGGGTTGTTTGGATACAGAATTGCTCTTCCCTTTCTTGCATTTGATTTATCAATTCCTGCATTGGGTGCCATGATGTTATCTGCCGATGTGATAACAAATCCTCCGATACCTCCAAAAATTTTGTCTGATTCTCTAATGATTATTTCTGCAATTTCTGATTTTAATTGGAATGATTTTGCAATCTTTAATCCTTCTTCTGATGTATGAATATTATCTAAATCTACAATTCGTCCTTGTGAATTTGAGATATATTTTGTAGAAATTACTATTACGTCTCCATCTTCTAAGGCTGCATTGTTTTTTTCTAATGCTTCTAGTAATGCCTCAAAAACATCAAATTTTTCTTCTTTTCTTTCAGCTAAAAGTGGTAAAACTGTCAGTTCCACAGTTTCTTGATAATTCTTTTTCTTTTTTATTGTTCTGAAATTGATCTTTTTTCATAATTACTGAATCTGACAAAAAATGTCTGAGAGTATCAGAATTACAAAAAGTCTACATTCATTACCCTGTGGTTTGTCGCACCTACGCGTTTCTGTTTGTTATGCCTAACAGACTATGGTGTCTCTTCAGAAATATCGTTTACCGTGACATAGACCCGAAAGTCATTTTCATCTATCTTGACTGAAATATCATCAATTGTGGAATAGTATTTCTTGTTGTCATCAGAGTCCTTTAGGTCCCGTGTAGTGAGCAATCCGTGAGATATCAGGTATGATATGTTCTCAGACAGTGACAGGCTGCCATATCTGGTTCTTGATGCAATCTCCCATAGTGTAAGTGGATAGTCAAATGCAATATCTAAGATGTGCTTTTTTAGAGGATCATCATATGCATTTAAAATTGCATTTTTCAGTGACTCGTCTTTGATTTCTATTTTGTGTTTTGACTGTGACTCTAGGTGACATATCTTCTCTAGGGTCTTTTTTATTTTAGATGAGCCATCATCTCCCAGAACTTTTTCTGTAATGCATTCAAACTTTTCAAAGTCTTTTAGCGATGATGCAAGTGTAATTTGATACTGTTCAAACAAGTCGTCCTTGATTTTTGCAATATCGTCATCGTCTACAAAATTTGTAAATGTCTTCTCAAAAGGTGTGGCAAGGAGAGTTTCCATTGCAGTCATGGATAAACTGGCTCTCCTAATCTTGGTTTGGGTAAACGTGACAGGTTTACCTGCAGTCTTATCTGGCTGATTTTAGTTGATACACTAAACTCTGCCTTTGAAATTATTTTGTCAAACACTCTTACCCTTTTTTCCGTTTTTGTAAATCCTACTGGCAAGATGAATCCGTCTTGTAGCAGCTCATTGAACTTGCGGTATGCTGATGACAGTGATGCTTCACACTTTTGCAACAGCTCGTCTTTTGCAATTGGCTTGTCAATGTGCAACAGAATTTTTCGCTTTACAGGATCACTGTAAATGTCGATAATTTTTTCTGCAAGATTGTGCTCGTACAGCTCAATCCATAAAGTATAGTCATGATCCTTGCTTATTGCCAGTGCCGATTTTATTGTTAGTCTTGGAAATTTGTTCTCACATGCAAGCATTGTTCTTTGACCTGGTTCTAGATGATCATTTGCATTTCGAATTGTATCCATGCATAACAGTTGGGAAAATTGGTTTGGCATTGTACCATATTATAGGTCAAAATCTTACTTAAGAAATTCTACTTTTTGTTATTTTTGAAAAAATTTTTTTTGTTTATATACAAGCAAAAATTTAGGCACAAAAAAGGGGGTTTTAGCCCCTTCCAATTGCGGCATATTTGCCGTTTCTGCCACGAAGAAAGAACATTGCAGCAATTCCGCCAAAGACTCCTGCAGACAAGACAGATGCTCCAACTATCCCGTCAGCTGCAAATACTGGAGTGCCAGAACCCATGGCGTCTTCCTGTGTTGCAATCTCTACTTTGATCTTTGAATCTCTCATTCCTTCGTACAGCCCTTTCTCAGAAATATCGTATTGCGCAAATGCTGGCTGTATCATTACTGCCATCAGTGCAAGTGATATTCCTGCAAACAAAACAGATTGTTTTTGCATGACAGCACATATGTATCCGTATGATAAAAAACACAAATCATTTTCTCAATAAAAATAATTTCTTGTCTTTGTTTTATGTAATTGTGAGAAATGTAATACATGTACAAAATGTTTGTTATGATTTTAGTGTTGGTTATGGTGTCATCGTCTGTGAATCATGTATATGCTGCACAACTCGATGCTGCAATCGCAAAAGATTCCCAAGAGTTTACTCCAACATACCAGTTTACAAGAATCATTACCATTAACCATGATGGTGATTCCGAACTGGAACAATTGATTGAAAATGACAAAATATTTTTTGATATTAACAAAGATAATACTGCAATAGTCTCTCAGATAAATTCAGAGATTAGGCAAAAATCTTTTGCAAAGGTTACTGATGTAACTGGAACATATTCTGCAATCATATCTGTTCAGGAAAAATCAATCGGAATTGAATACAGAATAATTCTAAAACCCACAATCCAAAATCACTTTGTTGGTGATTTTGATACTTTGGATTCACAGTGGAGGGGCTTTTCCATAGATGATGCCATTCCTGTAGATACAATTCACGGTGTATATGATATCAATTCTCCTGCCAGCGCACTTGCATTATCTAATGTAAAAGCACTAGAGTATCTATCTGGTACTGGCGCCATGGAGGTTCTCCAGACTCCTCTAATTGATGCTGCAGGAATTTCTCAATTTCCTCTACATCGATGGGAATCTATGTTTGATCCTACTGCCAAGATGAGCGAGACTGCTGATTTTGGTTTCTCAGGCACGGTAATTACCAATTATTCCATGGGGATTTGTACTGTCTACCTTGGATTGTGCGAAGACAAGGAGATGTATCTGGAATTTACGATAGATGGGGAAGATTATTCAATTCGCTCAATAGAATCCCAAGACGATGCCACAATTGTCATTGAAGGATATGTCAGCGAATCAAAACTAGGTCAAGTCGAGATATTTGCAATTCAGGATGCTCCTATGATTGATCCGGAAAATGACATGCAGGCAGTTACACTGTATGGTATGGCAGGGCTGGGAGTTGCAGCAACTGTTGCATTCTTTGTGGTTAGTGACAGAAAGGCAAAACGAACCAGCTCAGAGCAGACTGGGATTGATCCTGCCAATTTACAATCTGTTCCAATATCAAGCTCCGCTGGAGGATACAGGACAAACAGAGGAACATCGCAACTAAAGAATTAAGTTGAGAATCCTTTATCTGTCTCTTCTCAAGGATGAAAAACAATTCAAATGAAAACTAGACTTTTGCTAATTATTGTTGCACTTGTACTTGTTCCGTTGACATCTGAAGTTTTTGCAGATCAAGTCAAAGTAAAGTTTGGAGAAACTGTTTCATATGAAAATCTGAAATTTTATTTCTATGATATAGAAGATTCTCGTTGTCCGCTAGATGTTACCTGCATTTGGGAAGGTAGAGTTTTGACAATGATACGCATTAGCAATGAGACTATTTCAGTTGGAGGAGGATCTGAAATGGATGTGCCTATGACTTTTTTTGAGCCATACAAAATTACTCTGGTTGGTGTAGAGCCACATCCAATCAGCACTGAAAAGCCTGACTATGTGGCAACACTAGAGATAGAAAAGCAAAAACCAAAACCCTCTGACTTTCGTGACTTGCAGACAGATGAGACAATATCTAATCCCGAGGTCATGATCATTATTCAAAGCCTTGGCGCAATTCTGATTGCATTGTTTATCATAATTTATGCAGTAAAGAAGAGAATGAAGAAAAATGAAAAATAGCATTCTGATAATTATTGCAATTGTTTCTGTTTGTATTATTGCTGCAGCAACTGTTGGTGCTCTAGAATACCAATCAGCATACAGTGAAAACTGCACTTCTGATGGTGGCCATGTTACTGGATTCTTGCGTTGCACATATGTCAATGAGGATTTTTCTGATCCTAGAATTACAGGAAAGATGGCACAAGAGATTTGTTCTATAACAGGAGGAGAGTGTCCATCAAACTATCCTGCAAACGTTATGGAGGATGGTTCTAAGATGGTAGGGGTTACAATTTGGAATGCCAAAACAAACTCTGAGAAATCATACGTCTTTACAATTGCAAACAATACCATAAGCTACAAACTAACTGAGAATATTTTTGATTCATCCCAAATCAGCTTAATGCAACCAAACTCTATGGAATTTTTTTACTATCCAAATCCTGAGGATACTGAGAACCGAGATGTATTTCAGAAATTTATCTTGATTCGACTTCCTGAAGAACTAGGTGGCAGTGCAAATGATGTTTCGGCATTTAGGGCATACAGTGCAGTGTCTCTTAGTGATCATTGTCTTGTAAAGTACTGGCCTGATGCTGGACGGAAAAGAATGGAGAATCCTTGCTGGGGAGATCTGTATCGTGCAGTCGATGGCGTACAGATGGCAGCAATTGATTCAGGCCGTGTTGCATTTTCTCCAAATGCTTTGCCCTATCTTGAACTGTCTGCTGATCATAGTGGCTCTTTGTTTGTAGAACCGCCAACATGGACTTTGGATGAGAATGGTGTAATCGGCGTTGGCAGACATGTATCTATGGAGCAAGTACGTGATGGCTCACAAATGTTAGTTGACTCTGCAATGGAATCTCATCCCAACTATCCAGAAATTCCTGTAACTATAGGTGCCTACACTTTAACCCAAATTCATTTCTCTCATGGCATGGAGGCAATGTATCTTGATTTCTCACCTGTTTCCGACTATCTGTATCTTGAAGTTGCTAGAGGAACAGCAAAAGATCAACAAAGTTTTGAGGTATGGCAGATTGATGATATTCTTATTCAGTTTAGAGGTTCAGGTTTTGACAAAAATAAAGCCACTCCGTATTTCAAGCAGTACAAGGCGGTTTTCTCCCTTGATGGATTTAGATTTACACTTGAAGGCAAGGACCTGGAACTGATGAAACGCGGGATTGTTGCAACCTTTTTCCCAGAACATTCCTATGATGATTTGGTTTTGATATCTGGCATGGTGGAAAAATAACATGAATACTTTCAAGCTGCAACAATTGACAATCAAAAAAATCAATATGCTAATTGAACAAAAAATTGGAGATAAAGACCGCCTTGAGCAAATCCAAATGAAGATTGCCCGTGACCTTCCAATGTTTTCAGAAAACCAAGCATATGTTGATTCACTAGTTTTGGATAATCTCTCTGATGGTGACATAGAGTCCATAAAAAAAGATGTAGAGTCTGCAATACTTGAAAAGTCAGAACTTGATGAGCAGCAAATGTTTCACTGTATTTGTTGTGGAAATGCAAACAAATCTCTTGATAATGGAGGCATGTGTGGTACTTGCTATCTTGATTACAATGTCAAAATTTCAAGATTCATCACAAAGCCTACTGGTAGGATGATGTTTTAGTATATGAAAACCAGATACAAGATAATTCTTGTAATAGGAATTTTTGCCTTGTTTTATGTTACAGTTCCGTTGTTTTCCAAACACTGTACTGAAGTATCTGAAGACTGTACTGTATTTTGGCAATTGATGCATCAAACACGAGCCGGAATAGTTACCAATTCGCTAGGGGAGGGAATTGGAGAATGGAGTGGGACTGCTCAAGGGATGGAAACTCCAACTGTTGCTGACCAACTGCGTGTGAATATTCCATTTATTCAGACAATGATAATTCCACCTCTTGTAATTATCAGTGTGATAGTTTTTTGGGATAGACGAAAATCAAAACTCTTGGAATAAACATACTATAATTAATTAGAATTCCTTATCAACTTTGTAGAAACCAAGAATTTGTAATGAACCCAGTTAACTCTCTCTTTATAATTAGCACAGTACTTGTTCCTCTGTTACTGATATCTCTAAACTATTCTGTAATCGATGATTTCTATTCATATTCAGTTCCATTGAACAGTATGAAAATTGACACTCACACATTCACTGATGATCCTGATATTTTTCACAAGACTCTGAACAAAAAAGATTCTACTTGCTTTACTACTCTAAATGGAAATTTCTTCTGCTATGAGTATCCTCGAATCTATGAAGATTCTGCCATTTCATACGTTCGAGGAATTTCGGGAATTGATGGCGAATTACATTTTGATCCTATCGAGCGAGGTGTAGGATATTTTACAATGAAAAACATGACTGTGATTTTCGGAGATACTGCACTTGTAACATTTGCAGACAAGAATTATCGTGTTGGAAACAAAGACAGGACAACTTATGAGATAACAGACAACTTTGAATTTTCAGCAGTAATTGAAAAATATGATACATTTATCGCCAAATGCAATTCTTATGATGGAACAAGTGTAACGGTCGTGCAATATCTTGGTATAGTTACAATAAATGGCATAGAATATTTTGCAACATGGCATACTCCTGCATCTTCTGATGTTGGAGTAAAATGCAAATACCCTGAGATTATCCAGCATAGCTTGAATTATAATTTTGGAGATTTGTAAAAATGAAAACTAGGCTTTTGATAATCCCTTTACTGCCTGTATATGTGAACCATCTGGATTAATCAAGAAATTGACAGAATAACTAAATAATGAATCATTGATCTGAACAAATCATTCATGAATTTTATAAGCAGAAATTGATTATGCTATAGTATGTCAAATGATGAATCATGGGAAGAATTGCTGGGATTGTCTTGGACTATAATTGATGACGAGTAATTTTTAATTTATTTCTATTTTATTTTCATCTAACTTTTGATTTCTAATCTCTGACACTTGGATATCTGAAAAGCTTTTAATCTGTAGAGCAGGCTTTTTTTATCATGAATATTACTGAGAAGATTCTTGCAAAGGGTGCGGGAAAGTCTTCTGTTTCTCCAGATGATGTGGTTTTTGCCAAAGTAGACAAGGTAATGGTACATGATGTCTCAGGACCAGGCGTGATTAAGGTATTTGATAAACTAAAGAAGCAAGGAATTTCAGTTGATAAATTATGGGATCCAACAAAGGTTTGGGTAGCAGAAGATCACTTTGTCCCATCTGCCGAAAAAGCATCAGCTGAAAACATCGTAAAACTATCAAACTTTACAAAAAATTATGGAATTGCAAAGCATTTCAAATATGGAATGGGCCAATATGGAATTTGTCATACTATATCTCATGAAGAAGCTATGGTTATGCCAGGTGATGTCTATGTGGGAGGAGATTCTCACACAAACACCACGGGAGCATTAGGTGCATTTGCATGTGGTCTAGGACATACTGATGTTGCTTATGTTTTATTGAATGGAAAAATTTGGTTCAAGGTTCCAGAAACTTTCTACTTTAAACTAAATGGAAAACTGCCTGACCATGTAATGGCAAAGGATCTAATCTTAAAAATTATTGGAGAGATTGGAACTGACGGAGGTGCATATCAGACAATGCAGTTTGGAGGATCAGGTGTAGACGCAATGTCTGTAGAAAGTAGATTGACTTTGTGTAATATGACTACAGAAGCTGGCGCAAAGAATGGAATTGTTGAACCTGACCAAAAGGTAGTTGATTATCTTACTCAAAGAGGTGCATCTAATTTCAATTTGATCAAAGGCGATGATGATGCAGAATATTCCAAGGTCTTTGAATTTGAAAGTTCTGAAATGGAACCAACTATCGCAAAACCATTTTCTCCAGAAAACACATGCGTTGTAAGAGAAGCTCCTTCAGTTGAATTGGACAAGTCTTACATCGGCTCATGCACTGGAGCAAAGTATGAAGATTTGGAAGCTGCCGCGAGAATACTCAAAGGAAGAAAAGTAAAGATCAGAACCGAAATTTTACCTGCAGCAATTTCAATTTATCAGAGAGCTATGGAGAATGGCTTGTTGAAAATTTTCTTAGATGCAGGCGTAACTGTAGGACCTCCAACTTGTGGGGCCTGCTGCGGAGCCCATATGGGAGTATTGGCAAAGGATGAAATCTGTATCAGTACAACAAACAGAAATTTCCCAGGAAGAATGGGCCACGTAGAATCTCAGACATATCTATCATCTCCTTTAGTTGCAGCAGCTTCTGCAGTAACTGGAAAAATTACTGATCCGAGGGATTTGAAATGAAAGGTAATGTCATAAAATATTCTCAAGATAACGTCGACACTGACGTAATCATTCCGGGTCAGTACCTCAAAGTTCACGATTATGCAGAACTTGCAACACATGCAATGGAGGGATTAGACCCTGATTTTCATTCCAAAGTAAAAGAAGGTGATTTTATTTTATCTGGTAAAAATTTTGGTTGTGGTTCATCTCGTGAACACGCTCCAATTGCATTGTCTCATTCTGGAATCAAGGCAGTTCTTGCGTTGTCTTTTGCAAGAATTTTTTATCGCAATTCAGTTGATGGTGCATTTTTGTTACCTATTGAGATTGAACAAGATGCATATGATGGAATTTCAGAAGGAGATGAAATAGACATTGATGTTGAATCAAATCAAATTAAAAACATTACAAAAAATCAAACATACAAAATGAAACCCTTTTCAGAAATTATCGGAAAGATAATTGCTGCTGGTGGATTATTCAAGTATAACCCTGATCAGGATTAAAATGGGAAAAACTCTTTTCGAAAAGATTTGGGAATCACATGTTGTTGTAGAAAAACAAAACGATCCTTCTCTAATTTACATAGACAGGCATCTTGTTCATGAGGTAACTTCCCCACAAGCTTTTGAAGGATTGCGAATTAACAAAAGAAAGGTTCGTAGACCTGACCTTACCATTGCTACAATGGATCACAATGTTCCAACCACTGACCGTACGTTGCCTATTTTAGATCAAACCTCTTCTGTTCAAATCCAAACTTTGGAAAAAAACTGCAAAGATTTTGGAATAAAATTATTTGATATTACTAGTCCTAATCAGGGAATTGTTCATGTAATTGGGCCTCAATTGGGCATTACCTTACCTGGAACAACCATTGTTTGTGGCGATAGTCATACATCAACTCATGGTGCCTTTGGAGCTTTAGCGTTGGGGATTGGAACAAGTGATGTTGAACATGTTTTGGCTTCTCAGACCATGTGGCTTGAAAAGCCTATTCCGTTTGAAATTAGAGTTGAAGGCAAACGAAAAAACCCTCACGCTGTAACTGCTAAAGATATTGTGTTGTCTATTATCAAACACATTGGAACTGGTGGTGGAACTGGAACTGTAATTGAATATCGCGGTGAGGGAATTACTGATCTTTCAATGGAGCAAAGAATGACTATTTGTAATATGTCCATTGAAGCTGGGGCTCGTGCAGGTCTTATCGCTCCAGACGAAAAAACATTTGATTATCTTAGAGGAAGAGAATACACTCCAAAAAATTATGAGTCCTTAGTTGATGATTGGAGAGAACATCTAAAGACAGACAGTGATGCAAAATTTGAAAAACAATTTACATTGCACATAGATGATATTGCACCCCAAGTTAGCTGGGGAACCAATCCTGGAATGACTTGTGATGTGACAGAATCTGTTCCATCTCCTGATGATTTTTCAAAGGGTGATCCTAATCAAAAGAAAGGTGCAGAAAAAGCACTTGATTACATGGATTTAAAACCTGGAACTCCTATGGAAGAAATCAAAATAGATAGAGTGTTTATTGGTTCTTGTACTAATGCAAGATTAGAAGATCTTATTGAAGCATCCAAAGTTATCAAAGGGCAAAAAGTATCTTCTCATGTAAAGGCCATGGTTGTTCCTGGTTCTCAGATGGTAAAAAAACAAGCTGAAGAAATGGGCTTGGATAAAATTTTCATAAATGCAAATTTTGAATGGAGAGAAGCTGGTTGTAGCATGTGTCTTGGAATGAATCCTGATATTTTATCTCCAGGTGAACGTTGTGCAAGTACTTCTAATAGAAATTTTGAAGGCAGGCAAGGAACTGGTGGTAGAACACATTTGGTTAGTCCTGTAATGGCAGCAGCAGCAGCTATCAAAGGCCATTTTGTAGATGTTAGGAAGATGGATTTGAATTAACATGGAACCTTTCAAAAAAGTAACTAGTATTGTAACCCCTCTTGACAAGGTAAATGTAGATACAGATCAAATTGTTCCAAAACAATTTTTAAAATTAGTTCAAAAATCTGGGTTTGGCAAGTTTTTGTTTTATAATTGGAGATACGATGAGAATGAAAATAAAAAATCTGATTTTATCTTAAATGATTCTAAATTTGAGAATTCCAAAATTTTGGTAGCTGGAGATAATTTTGGATGTGGTTCTAGTCGTGAGCATGCAGTATGGGCTTTGCTTGACTATGGGTTTTCAGTAATAATTGCCCCTTCTTTTGCAGATATCTTCTATAGTAATTGCTTCAAGAATGGAATTTTGCCCATTACTTTGGATGAAAATACTGTAGAAAAACTACAAAACGAATCTGGAGAAATTGAAGTGGATCTAGAAAATCAATCTATCGCCACTTCTTCCAAGAAGATATCTTTTGAGATTGATTCTTACAAGAAAAAAATTCTCTTAGAGGGACTAGATGATATTGCACAAACTCTTCAATACGAAGATAAAATATCTGCTTTTGAGAAAGAATCTAAAATCCCATCTGTTTTATAATCTTCTTTACTGTCTTTTCATTTCTTTCTAAATATGTTGGTGACTCTGCATCAATCCATTCATTGTTTTCAATGTCTAAAGCACTGATTTTTCCTTCCTTTGATAATGGCTGTAAAATATCATATGATAAATTGATCTCTTTTTGTTTTTGTTTTGATTTTATTTTTTTGATGATATCTTTTCCTAGCATATAGATTCCTAAGCATTCTGATAATTGTAATTTCATAACTGGTTTTTCTTTGAACTCTGTAATGATTCCGTTTTCTACTGCTGCAAATCCTGTTTCTTCTTTTCTTTTAGTCCTAGTTGCAATACATGCTGAGCTTTTCTTCTCTTTGAACAATTCTCGCATTTTTTTCAAGTCTATGGCACATAGATTATCTACAAACCATAACACAAATTCAGATTCTTTTCCTAGTTTATTTTCAATATGTAGAAGATCTCCGCCAGTTCCGCTTTGGGAATCTTGAACAAATGTGATGTTTTTCTGATTTTCAAAATAGTTCTTGATTTGACCTCCTAAGCCATTAAAATCTGAAATAATGATCACTCCATCAATAAAACTAAATGATTTTAGATATTTTACCACATAATCTATCACTGGCTTGCCGTTGATGGGGATCATAGCTTTTGGAAAAAATTCTGTATATGGTTTGCCTCTTGTTCCCTTGCCTCCGGCAAGAATTACAGCTTTCACAGTCTAACGGTATGATTTCTGCTTTCTTCTTCTTGCACCAGGTCCGCCAAATTTCTTTGGTTCTTTTCTTCTGGCGTCTCCACTGACTAGGTATTTATCAAAATCAGTGATTCTTTTTCTAAGGTCTTCTCTAGTTGATTTAGGGAAAGGATGGTCTTTTGGATCTTTTTTGGATTTAGTCCATCCTGTTAAGGCTCTTGAAATTCCGGTAGCTGCTGCACTGGCTTGTCCCATAAATCCTCCACCTCTTACTCTTACAGAGATATCTATTTTGTCTCTCAAATCTCCTGTAATTTCTAATGGTGCTAAAATGACTTCACGTGCAGTTTCTTGTGGAATCATTTCTACTGGAATATTGTTAATTCTAATTTTTCCTTTACCTTTAGTAATGTAAACATGAGCACTAGCTGTTTTTCTTGTTGCAAAGTAGATTTCAGTTTTTGGAGTTGTCATTCAGTCCACCCTATTACTCTACATAGTTCTCCAAGTGCTGTATAATTTGATGGAGTTTTTCTAATCATAGCTTTTTCAAATTGAATTTTTTCAAGTGATTTGACTTCTTTTGGAGAGCCAATGTATGTTCTTAATCTCTGATGGGCTTCCTTGCCTGATGGTTTTCTATCATATGGAAGCATTTGACGAATCATCTTTGCCATTACTGTATCTGGTCTTCTGTAGTGTACTGGTCCGTGTTTGTAATTGATGATGCTGTTAATTTCTAAAAATTCTCTATACTCTTTAATTTGATTACTTCTTGTTCCACTCATCATGATTTTTTCACAATTTACAACTGATACTCTGTTTCCTTTGATTAACAATTTTGCAACGTTTGATGCTAATCTTCCTGCTATGTGGTTAGTTGCATCTATTACAATTGGTCTGTCAGTTCTTACAACTGTCTCTTGTTTTGATGCTCCCTTTGGTCTGTTTAATCTTCCATTAGCCAAGTAATACAACTCCTTTCCCTGTTGGATTCTGTTCAATTAAATCTGAATGTGTGATAATTTTTCCGCCTTTTTCAATGATTTTGTTTGCAGCAGATTCTGAAATTGAGAATGAGAATAATGTGATTTTGTGAGAAATATTTCCTGTGCCGAGAATTTTGCCTGGGAATACTACGATGTCGTTTTCTTTAGTTAGCTGATCCACTCTGTTCAAGTTAAGATCTCTTCTTGCAATGGATGGTTTTAATGCATATTCTGCCAATTTAGCCCAAATTGGTGCATCGTTTTTGGATGATGCTTTCTTTAGATCTTTGGCCATATGTATAACGACTTGATTAGTCATGTGAATAATGCGGTTTAAAACCCAAATATAATGTCTATGCTTAGATTATTCTTCGACTTGGTCAATCATTTCCTTAAATTGACCTATTCTATTGCTGACCTCGTCAACTCCTGAAAGAATAATTTGTTCAGGATTGAGTGCTCCTGTTGATTCTACTGTAAGCACTTTGACATCTTCTTTGTCAGTATCCGTAAGTGTTGATACTGTAGCAGCATTCCATTTTGCATGTTCTGTACCGCGACCAAGTCTTGCATAACACTCTACTTTGATTCTTTGACCTGGTGCTAGTTGAACAATTGGAATTTTATCTGATGTTGGCTTGATGGAATCATCTTCAGAAGATAATTCACTTGAAAGAACTGCACGTGTTACATCTGAATCTCCTGAATCTAAAACTAACATTACTTTACAGTTTGAGCATCCTGTTTCACTCTGACATTCACATTTAGATGGCTCATTAAATCTAGCCAAATCTGTTGTTAATGGAATAAGTCCTAATCTGTGAGCCAAACCTTCATCTGGTAATACTGATGAATTTTCAATAATATCTACAGTGTCTATTGCAAATGTTGGAACTCCATTTAGACAAACACGTCTTAACGCATTTGCATATTGTAATGGTATGCCTGTAAGTTTTACAGCAATTTTTTGATTATCTTTACTAATTACATCTAAGGATGACAAATCTTGAACAAAATCTTCAAAGTCCACATAAAAATCTAGCTAGTTTCACGTATAGATAAATAGCAAATAATACTACTATTATTGAAATGGCAGATTATACATTAGTTAGATATTCTTTTGAAGGCGAAAAATTTGAGATTATGGTAAAACCAGATCCTGCACTTGATTATCGATTGGGTAAGAAAAAGGACATTTCCTCAATATTGGTATCTGACGAAATATACACTGATGCCAGTAAAGGAACAAGGCCTACTGCTGAAAAATTACAACATGCTTTCAAAACTGAAGACTCTGCTGAAATTGCAGAGATTATTCTCAAGAAAGGAGATCTGAATTTAACCACTGATCAAAGGCGAAAAATGATTGAAGAGAAAAAAAAACAGATAATTACATTTATTGCTAAAACTTATGTCGATCCTAAAACTCATCTGCCTCATCCACCACTTAGAATTGAACAAGCCATGAAAGATGGTAGAGTTTCAATAGATCCTCACAAAACAGTAGATGAACAAGTAAAGGATATTGTTGATAAATTACGTTCTATCATAGCTTTAAAATCTGAAAATCTAAAATTGGAAATTACAATCCCTGCTCAATATGCATCTCAATCATATGCAGTTTTGAAATCTGTTGGTTCTCTAAACAAAGAAGAATGGCAAAATAATGGTTCACTAAAAGCAATACTTGAAATACCCGCTGCGGCAAGGCCAAACGTGATAGACAGATTAGGTTCTATAACTAAGGGTTCAGCCACAGTAGAGGTAATTCAATAATGGATAATAAGAGAAAATACGTTATTCCAGGCGATGTGGTGACTACTGGCCCTTTTAGACCTGAACAAAATGTAATACTTGAAGGCAATAAAATAATTTCAACTACTATTGGAATTTCTGAAATTTATGATGATTCTGTTAAAGTCATTCCGTTAACAGGAAAATACATTCCTAAAATCAACGATCTTGTAATTGGTAAAGTAATTTCTCATACTTCATTGTCATGGGAATTGGATATCAATTCTTGTTATGTAGGATTTTTACCTGCTCAAGATGTTTTTGGAAGAGATTTTTCAGCCCATGCTGATGAACTATCATCCAAATTAAAATCAGGAGACTTGGTGGCTGCAAGAATTGCTAATTTTGATAGAACAAGAGATCCTCTAGTTACAATATCTGACAGAGATTTAGGTAAAATTGATTCTGGAGACTTGGTAAAAATTTCACCAAGTAAGGTTCCACGCCTAATTGGAAAACGTGGAAGCATGATTCAGATGATTGAAATGGCTACTAATGCTGCAGTGACTATAGGCCAAAATGGCTGGGTAGTTGTTTCTTGTGAAACTCCCGAGGGATTATTAAAGGCTAAAAAAGCAATTGAAATGATTAATGAAAAAGCACATGTTGCTAATTTGACTGATCAAGTGAAAGAAATGTTAGAAATAAAGGATGATGAATCATAATGGGCGGAAGAGACGCAACAATGGTCCTATTGGACGAGAATGGAATTCGTTGTGATGGTCGTAAAGTAGATGAACCACGACGAATTATGATTAGAGCCGGTGGACTAAAGAATGCTGACGGTTCTGCTTACATTGAATTTGGTGATAACAAAATTCTAGTTGGTGTCTTTGGTCCAAGAGATGTCCATCCAAAACACATGTCTGATACTGATACAGGAATTTTACGAGTTAGATATCATATGGAACCATTTTCTGTTGGTGAGAGAAAGAATCCTGCACCATCAAGAAGAGAAATTGAAATTTCCAAAGTAATCAAAGAGGCATTAGAGCCAGCAGTAATGTTGGAAAAATTCCCAAGAACTGCAGTTGATGTTTTCATTGAAGTATTACAAGCCGATGGTGGAACTAGATGTGCTGCACTTACTGCAGCTTCTGTTGCATTGGCTGATGCAGGTATTCCTATGAGAGATATGGTTGCAGCAATTGCAGCAGGCAAAGTTGCTGATACAGTTATTCTTGATGTCAACAATGAAGAAGATCAAGCTGGTCAAGCAGATATGCCAATTGGCTACATGCCAAGTCTTGAGAAAATTACATTATTACAATTAGATGGAGTATTGACTCCTGAAGAATACAAGAAATGTGTTGATGTTGGAGTTCAAGGATGTAAACTTGTTTACGATTTACAAAAGAAAGCTCTTAACGACAAATACTTTGGAAAGGGAAGCGATTAAAATTGACATCTACTTCTGTTATTGACGAACTAAAGAGAACTCAGATTCTTGAATTGTTAGAGCAAGGAAAGAGAGTTGATGGACGAGCATTTGATGAACCTCGTGAAATTTCAATTGAAACTAATGCAATTCCAAAAGCAAATGGTTCTGCAAGAATTCGTCTTGGAGATACTGAAGTAGTATGTGGTGTAAAAATTCAACCTGATAGACCTTTCCCAGACACTGGTGACAAAGGACTCTTCATTTGTACGGCTGAATTATTACCTTTATCTCATCCTACAGTTGAGACTGGACCTCCACAACCTCCTGTAATTGAGTTAGCAAGAGTAGTGGATAGAGGAATCAGAGAGAGTCATATGATTGACGTTACTCAATTAGTAATTGAAAAAGACAAATCTGTAATTGGTGTATTTGCAGATAATGTAGTTGTTGATTATGATGGAAATCTATTTGATGCATGCTCCTATGCTAGTACAGCAGCATTACTTTCATCTAAAACTCCAAAATGGAATTGGGTTGATGATGCTCCAGCACTTGCTGAGGGGGAAGAATCTGATTTACCAATAACAACAATCCCTGTATCAGTCACTATGGGAAAAATTGGAAATCATATCATAGTTGATCCAAATGGTGATGAATGGGATAGCATGGATGCACGTATTACAATTACCAGTGATTCTGATGGAAATATCTGTGCTTTACAAAAAGGTGGCAGCGATGGATTCACCCAAGATGAAATTAACAAATGCGGTGAAATATCTGTCAGAGTAGGCGCAAAAATAAGGGAAAAATTAAAAGAAGCTCAAAAAGGTGGTCAATAAAATGGCAAAAGGAAAAAAATCACTTAAAGGATTGGGTGCCCGTTATGGAATTAAAATCAGAAAACAATATACAAAAATTCACTTACAATTAAAAGAAAAACGAACTTGTCCTGAATGTGGTTCTCAAACATTTAGTCGTGATGCAGTAGGTATCTGGTCTTGCAAAAAATGCAGCTATAAAGTAGCTGGAACAGCATATGACGTTAAACTTTAGTGCAAAAATTATTGTTGATGCAAAAGACAAAACTCAAGCAATTTATGATTCTGTAAATATTGATAACGAATTTTATCCAGAAAACCCCGTGAAAACTAAGATACACTTTGATGAAAAAATTGTCATTTTGGCAGAAGCAGAACAATTAACTCATCTTAGAGCAAATTTGAATTCTACACTTAGATTAATCCAGGCCAGTTTTGACTCGATTGAATCGGTAAAGATATAATGAAACAAATTTTTTGTTAAAATATGTCAGCAGGACAAATGCCACCTTGGCTTCAAGAACAACTAATGAAATTACAACAATCTCAACAAAGCCTCCAATCCATTATGACTCAAAAACAACACCTTGACATTGAGAAAGCCGAGACTGAAAAAGCTCTTGAAGAGTTAAAAAAAATTGCAGATGGTGATGCTGTTTTCAAACAAGCTGGTACTGTCTTGATTAAATCCAAAAAACAGGAATTAATTGATGAATTGGAAGAAAGAATAGAGATGAGTAAAACTCGTGCAACTGTTCTTGAAAAACAGGAAACCCGTATGAAAGAAACTCTAAAAGAACAAGAAGCAAAAATTACTGAAATGATGAAAGGTGGCTCTGCAAATGCCCCTCCAAATTCTCCTCCTTCAGAAGATAATCCTAGAAAATAAAATTCAATCCTATTTCATATAAGATATTAACAATTCTTTTCAGATACTTGTTGTGAAGTTAGAAAATCTCAGAATCATTGTGGATGAACGAGAACGAAAAAGTGGAATTCCTGAATTACTAAAATCAGTTGGACTCAATCTTGAGATGAAAACACTTCCGATTGGTGATTATATTGTGGCTCCAGAAACAATTGTTGAACGTAAAAGTATTAGAGATTTGATGGCGTCGGTCTTTGATGGCAGACTTTTTGATCAATGTACAAGACTCAAAGAACATTTTGAACATCCTGTTGTTTTGATGGAAGGAAATGTAGATGAGATTGAAGAAATAACTGAAAACCCATTGATTTTTTATGGTGCAATTTCTACTGTTGTTCTTGATTTTAAAATTCCAGTAATTCCTACTCCTAGTGCAGCTCATACTGCAAAGTTACTTGTTTCAATGTGTTCTAGAAAGGATGTTACAAAAGGACCATATCTCAAAAAGATAAAAAAATCCTCAGATTTGGAAAAACAACAACTTTCTGTTCTTTGTAGTCTTCCAGGAATTGGAGAAAAGTTTGCAGTTAGAATGTTGGAAAAATTTGGAACTCCGTTGAAAGTTTTTAGTGCAACCACTGCTGAATTGGCAAAAGTTGAAGGATTAGGTGAGGCTCGTGCCAAAAAGATCAAAAAAACTTTGGCTACAAAAAACAAGCTTCTAAAAAAATCAAATCAAATAACTTTGGATGATTCTTAATAGATGTTTTACATTTTTTGAATTATATTGAAACTGATTTTTCTTTGAGTAGTTTTCTTTTCAACTGTGTTCCACACATAGGGCATTCTTTTCCCGTGATGTGATTAGTTCTACAGCCTGGACAATAATGAACCCATTTTCCTACATCTTCTATGCCTTTTGTCATGATTGGTAAAATCTCTAAACCTAAATTTTTGGCTACATTTGATATTGCAAAATCATCGCTAATTATCTGGCCGTTCATTTCAATGCATAGCGCTAGTATTGAAATATCTTGTTTAGATAATTGGGGAAAATCTCCGGTGTCTTTAGCTGCCTTTATTGCATCTTCTGTTGATTTTAAATCAGGTTCTCTTATCTTTAATCTGTTAGTTTCAAGCAGTGTTCCTAATGCATCATGATTTTTCTTTATGTGTTTAATCTCATCATATACTGCAGATGTTGTATAGCAATCTTCTGATGATCTAAATGGTACTCCTGCATAAAATGCACTGGCGTCTAAAATTCTAAAATCCAAGTTTGCTCATCTGTCTCAGTCCTCTTTTCTTTAATCTAAGAAAGACTGCTGGTTTTTTATATTTTTTTATTGTAATTGGTTCTTCATATCCTGCTGTTTTAACAACTTGTGCATCCATAGCTATATTACAATCATGAGAACACGTGATTTCAATTTTTTCATCTGGAACAATTAATGATGCTAGTCTGTATACTGGTGCAACTGGCGTTATGATTAAAACATCTAAACTTTCATGTAAAATTGGGCCTCCAAGTGAAAATGAATGTCCTGTGGATCCACTTGGAGTTGCAATTATCACTCCATCCATTTTTTGTTTGACTGTGTCATCTTGAAATTTAATTTTAATTTCTGCTGTCTTTGTTAAATTAGTTCGTGAAATGTAAATTTCATTTAGTGCGGGTGGAAATTCTTTTCCGCCACATGATGCAACAACTCTAGTTCTTTTATCTAAAAAGAAATTATCTTTTAAAATTTGTTCAATTGCGTCATCAATTTCCTCGATAGTGATTTCTGCTAATATTCCCCTGTTTCCGCCTACATTTATTGTCAAAATTGGTGTTTCATTTTCTAAATTTCTAAATACTCTAAGAGTTGTCCCGTCTCCTCCGAGGGTAATTACCAAATCTAGTTTTTCTTTTTTCAATTCTTCTAATGTTTCAATTTGTTTTGCTCCTTCTACTTCGATTGGAGAAATTGTAAATACTTTGGATTTTTTTGCCAAAAATTTCTTTGCGACATTTTTTGCAGCTTGTTCTGAGTCTTTAGATCCTACCTTGCTTACCACTGCCACTTTTTGTAATTTCAAGCAGTTCTTCTGAAGCCTATTAACATAAAAATGATATTTTTGGTATTCTTTGGAAAAACAAATAAGTATGAAAACAAACTCGTACAAAATATGAGTTACGCACATCCTGAAGTTTTAGTTGATACAGAATGGGTATCGCAAAATCCTCCCAATGAGAATAGGAAATTAGTAGAAGTTGATTATGATCCTGTAAATGGATATGAAAAAGGACACATTAACGGTGCCACTTTAATTTGGTGGAAACGAGACATTAATGATCCTGTAACTCGAGATATTATCAGTAAAAAAGAATTTGAAGCATTAATGTCAAAGAATGGAATTACTGCCGATACTGAAGTAATTCTTTATGGTGACTTTAACAATTGGTTTGCAGCCTTTGTTTTCTGGGTTTTCAAAATTTATGGACATGAAAATCTCAAGATTATGAATGGCGGAAGAAAAAAATGGGAATTAGAAAATAAAGAATACACTACAGATGAACCACAAATCGCTGCAACGAATTATGTTGCACAACCTCCAGATGAAGGATTACGTGCATATCTATTTGATGTGAGTAGAGCACTAGGAAAAGAAGATACTGTAATGGTGGATGTAAGATCTCCTGCAGAATTCTCAGGCCAAATAACTGCTCCTCCAGAATATCCAATGGAGCATGCACAAAGAGGCGGTCATATTCCTGACGCAAATAACATTCCATGGGCAACAGCAGTTAATGATGCTGATGGTACATTCAAAGCAGTTGAAGAATTAAAACAAAATTATGAACCAAAAGGTGTAACTCCGGATAAAGATGTCATTTGCTATTGTAGAATTGGAGAGCGTTCATCACACAGTTGGTTTGTACTAAAATATCTACTTGGATATCCTAAGGTCCGAAATTATGATGGTTCTTGGACTGAATGGGGAAACATGATAGGAAATCCTGTGGAAAAATAAATTGCTATTAGACCTTCCTATTCTAAAGAAAGGCTCTTTCTATTTTATCAAAGATGGTGAGTCTGATATCATCATGGAAGACAAAACAAAACGAGGACTTGAAATTAAAGAAACATCGATTGATGAAAAACTCCATGTTAAAGCTGATAAAGGTATGATCCATGATATGGATGGAATAGGTCATTGGGTCCCTATTCGTTGGTATTTTTCAAAGAATTCGTATGATCTATCTCAAGTAGAAGTTCATGCTGAAGCAATGGAAAAAAAATACACAGAACTTCGAGAACTTACATGTCCTGACGATGACGACTGATAACCTTTTTAAATAAAATAAAATTACAGAGACCAGATGTCCTTACTTCTCAAAGATCGAGTTTGGTCAATGGAAGCACCCACTGCAAAACGTGGAGTATATCCGTTACATGGATTTAAGCTTGGGTTATACCGATTACCAATTAAGCTTGAAGAAATTCCTGAGATAAAATCTGTCCATGATGGCCTCAAAAAGGCTTTTGAGATGGACATGTATGCAGACAGAATTTTTGCAACCTATAGATGGAAAGAACAAAACATGGATAATCCGGATGCAAAAGGATACGAAGAAGTTGATTTATCAGTTACAGTAGAAATTGTAACTGGAGAAGTTGTAGACATTATTTATCAAATTTTCCCAATTGAAAAATTCGGTGATCCGAATTGGGTCAAAGATTACAGAAAGAAAGCAGATCATTTTGCAAAAATGGTCATTGATACTATTTTACGAAATACTATTTTGGCCGACAAAATGATCTCTTATTTTGCTAAAACTGAAAAAATTTCTGAAGTGGCAGCAATTCAAAAACTAGAAGAATTAACCCCTCTTGCAAAAATTGTTCTTGGAGCAAAACCAAAACCTGTTGAGGCAAAAGATGATGAAGAAGAGGAAGATGATAGTTCTATCGAAATTCCAGATGGTGCAAAACCTGGACCAATTGATGTTGATTATAAATCAAAAATGAAACCTTCTGCTGCATATGAAGCTGCAGAACACACAATCAAAACTTGGGGAAG
Source organism: Nitrosopumilus sp. (assembly GCF_025699255.1). NCBI lineage: Archaea > Thermoproteati > Nitrososphaerota > Nitrososphaeria > Nitrosopumilales > Nitrosopumilaceae > Nitrosopumilus > Candidatus Nitrosopumilus sp. The sequence goes on from NZ_JAILWA010000006.1 coordinate 48,867, forward strand.
ACGTGGAACCAGTAATGGTATCATGGGTGTATGGGGAGAATTTGTTTCAGTAGATTATGATATTTGTATTGCCGATGGTGGATGCATTGAAGCATGTCCTGTAGGTGTTTACGAATGGTTTGATACTCCTGGCAATCCTGCATCTGAGAAAAAACCCTTAATGTCAAAGGAACCTGATTGTATTTTCTGTTTGGCATGTGAAGGTGTTTGTCCTCCACAAGCAATCAAGATTTATGAGCAAAAATAATTTTAATTTTTGCAACTATAAATAGCGATTAGTAATTCTGTGAAATTAGGGATATGGCAATTAACCCTTTCACAACATTTGTATTTGATCTGTTTATTTTCTCTGCAATTATTATTACAGCATACACTGTTAATTTCTATTATCTTGCAATTATTTCTAGAACTAGAAAAGAAAGACACCCGACAATTGATTGGGGAACACCTAGCGTCACAATTCAATTGCCAATATACAATGAAAAATATGTAGCAAAAAGACTTGTAGATTCTGTTTGTAATCTGGATTATCCTAAAGAAAAAATGAGAATAATGGTATGTGATGATTCTGATGATGATACAGTTGAATTACTTGGAAATGTTGTTGATGATTACAAAAAACAAGGATTTCAGATTGAACATGTTAGACGTGGTACTAGGAAAGGATACAAAGCTGGTGCACTAAAACATGCAATGAAAACTACTGATACTGATCTAGTTGCTATTTTTGATGCTGATTTTATTCCTCCTACATGGTTCCTTAAACGAGCTATTCCACATTTTGCAAAATCTAACATAGGATTGGTTCAATGTAGATGGGGACATGTAAATGAAAACTATTCTGCACTTACTCAAGTTCAAGCACTAAGTATTGATTTTCATTTTTTAATTGAGCAAAAAGCAAAAAGCAATTCTCATCTTTTCATGAATTTCAATGGTACTGCAGGAATTTGGAGACGTGAATGCATTGAAGATGCAGGAGGTTGGCACACTGCTACACTAGTTGAAGATCTTGATTTAAGCTATAGAGCACAAATGAAAGGCTGGAAATGTTTATTCTTACCTGACATTGTGGTTGATGCTGAATTGCCTGCACAAATGAATGGGGCAAAAAGACAACAATTTCGTTGGGCAAAAGGCTCCATCCAATGTGCAATAAAACTACTTTCTGATATTGGTTTAAAACGAAACGTTGGATTAGAGGCAAAAATTCAGGCATTCATTCAACTGACTCGTCATATTGTTTACCCTCTAGTTTTAATTCAATTTTTGACTTTGCCTATATTACTAGCTGCTCAAGTTAATCTCTATGTAGTTAGTGTTTTGCCCGCAATTACACTTGCTACCTATCTTGCAATGGGACCTGGTGCATACATGATTGTAATTCGTGGCATGTATCACAAATCGTGGAAATCAAAAGCCAAATTATTGCCTGCTTTACTTGTTTACAATGCTGGAATGTCAGTTAACAATACTGTTGCAGTTTTTGATGCAGTACTTGGAAAGAAAAATGAATTTCATAGAACTCCAAAATATGGAATAGTTACAAAAAAAGATGATTGGAGAGACAAAGCTTACAATCTTCCATTTACACAAACAACTCTTTTGGAAATATTTTTTGGCGTTTATGGAATAATGGGAATCTTTATTTCAATATTTTCTAACAATCCTGTGTTTGTACCAATTATCGCCATTCAGGCATTAGGTTTTTTCTATATTGCTTACATGAGCTTGTCTCATACTCGCTTTAAAAGAAATAAATCCAGTGTTAATCGACCAAAAACGAAGAAAGAAAAAATGGCAAATACTATTTACAAACTTTCCATGATTGGAATTATTGGAATAATTGTTTTTGGAGCATATATGGCAGTTGCTGGTTATAATTCAGATATTTATCCTCTTGATAGAATCCGAGGAAATCTTGATGGAATTGTTGCTTCTTCCGATCCTAATGTTATTCGGGATCACTTGACATCTATTCAGGCTGATTTGGATATTGTTATGATTAATTTGCCTGAAACAACTGATAGTGATGGTAAACTGATTTCTAAAAACCCTGTTTGGATTTTTGGTACAGAATCTACAAATTTCATTAGAATTCAAAATGATGTAAACTCTATGTTTGATGGTCTTGATGAAATCTCTTCTATTTCAAAAGATAATTCTGCTTATCATACTGGAATGTTGGATATTAATGATAGAGCATTATTATTAAAAGCCAATATTATGGATGCTACTCCATACATGTATGTCAGTCCTGCAAATATGATGTTAAGTGTTATTTGGATTGCAGCAATCATTGGAATTTTTGCAGCTCTGAAACGAAAGAAAGATCAGCTTACTAAATCTGATGAAGAATAATTAAGAAATATTCAGATCTTTTCTAAGCTCATCTACAGCTCTAATACCGTAAATGTCTCTAACTTGTTGAATTCTAATTGACTCTTTTAGCATGTCTCTTCCTATTGCATTTGTCAAAATTGAGTAAACATCACTAAATCTAATTTCCCACCTATCTGCGCAATCTAGAATTTTACTTACTGCCCACTGTCTAACTTCATGTGGTAATGGGATTTTTTCTCCTGATTCAATGGAAATTCTATCAAACAGATTTACAATGTCTGCAGTTTGTGATGCCATATTTTCTATATCTTTAGAAACACCGTATTTTGATTCTGCATTCATTCTGATGTTTGATTGATATTCTGATAGTTTTAACAACGCCATCATTTCTTTTGAGGAATCACTAGATGCTTTGTTTGTGACATTCTTGACTGATTGTAATTCTTCATAGAGTTTTTCAGATTTCTTATGAAACTCTATTGTGGATTCATCTTGTCTTTTTAGAGTGTCTGAGACTGATGATATTTTTTGTTCAATCTTGTTAGTTTTATCAAACACATTTTCTTTGAAATTTGAAAGTTCTTCCTGAACTGATTTTAATCCTTCTCCAACAAATGCTGTTGAATCTGCTCTTTGAGATAGGGCGCCAATTTCAGTCTCAATTTTGTCTATTTTCCCTCCTAATTCTTTGATTGATTCTAGACTCAAGTTATCTACAGAATTAGCTTTGGAGGATATTGTCTCAAACTGTTGTTTAAGGCCGTCAATTACTCCTCCTAACGAATCAATTTTTGATGCTTTAGATGAGATCGAATCAATTGTTATCTTGATGGCTTCTAATTCTGCATTGAGATTTGAATTAGATGTAATTCCTTCAGATATTCTACCCAATTCTAGTTTTAGACTCTCAATGATTTGGGAATCTGTATCGAGTTTTTCAGTTTTTCCTGAAATTTCTTCTATTGTATTTTTTAGACTATTCATTTCAGAACCAATCTCTAAAAATGAGTCTGTTTTCCCTGAAACTTTTCTTAGATCATCTCTAACTTCATCAATTCTCTGAGCAATTTTTATGATCATTTGAGAATTATTTTTAATTGAATTCATACTGTCTTCTACTTGCTGAGATAATTCTTGGGGTTTTGTTGATTTTTGTAATTCAGATATTCTGCTAATCTCTTTTTCTAATTTTGATGTTTGATCATTGATTTTATTTACTAGATTTGATTGTGATCTAACTTGATTTAATCCTGCATACAGCTTTTGAGTATCATCTTCAATAATGTTGATTTGTTTTGATTGCTTTTGAATGTGCTCTAATGTTGATGTTAATGTATCAATCATACCTTTCATGGATAGTAGAACTTTTTGATTTTCTCCAAATATTTTTGACATGACTTTGATCTCTTTTTGTAAAGCCTTGTTGGAATCTGAAACAGATGCTACTTTTTTTAACACTGCTGCTGGACTAGGCTCTTTTTTTGTTTTAGTTGCGGTTTTCTTCTTTGTCGTTTTAGTAGCCATGTAAATTCAATTAAAAATTTGGAGTTAAAAAAGTTGGGTGTAAAATAAAAAATGTAAAGAGTTACTTGTTTACAACTTCTGGTTCATGAAGTAATTCATGAAATGTCTTTTCAGCCAACCCATTTGCTGTTTCAATAAACCCTCTTGGACAATATTCACATTGAATCATATAGTACGGTATGGTACCGTACTATTAATAGCAAGGTGATTACAAAGTAACCAATTATGCAGTCAGATACCCCAGGTCATATCTCCTCATGAAATCAGATGACCTACTCATCACTCTGCATTTAGAATATGATGTTTGAGAATAAAGAGGTTAAAGATTTTGAAATCTCTTGAGCCTCCAATTTTGAATCCATAATCATTTTTAAACAAATTTGTTAACTGAAAACATGCAAAGCCTTCCACTACAATTAGATTCAAGTGGAATTCATAGCTCTTTGAACAATACTGTTTCTAGTTTAATTGAACAGATTACTCCCGAACTTCCTCATACTAGTTTTGTTACTGATTTAGCTTTTATCATGATAATTGGTGCAGTTGTAACTCTGGCATTTTTTAAAATCAAACAACCCCTGATCATTGGTTATCTTTTTGCAGGTATGTTGATTGGACCGCTATCTCCTTTTTGGTCTTGGGTTTTACCTGAAGGTGGGCCCCCTACTGATGTTTTAGAGGGTGTTGGAATATTGTCTGATATTTCTGCATTGAATCTTTTTGCAGAAATTGGTGTAATTTTACTTCTTTTTGTAATTGGAATTGAATTTCCTTATGCCAAAATCAAAAGCATAGGTCGTGTTGCAATTGGAGTTGGAACCATTGGATTGTTTTCCACTTTGGGTGTGTTGTTCTATACTGCGACTGCTCTTGGGCTGGCATTTATGGATGCATTGTTTATTGCAGCTGCATTATCTATATCCAGTACTGCAATTATTGTCAAACTTTTAGAAGAGATGGGAAAGATCAAAAAAGAATCATCTATTCTGGTTTTGGGTATCTTGATTGTAGAAGACGTCATAGCAGTAATTTTAATTTCTTCATTACAATCTATTGCTTTAGTAGGAACTGTTTCTATAGAATCAATACTTGTTGTTGTACTAGTTGCAACTGGTTTAATTGTGGGAACATTCACTATTGGAACTCGTGTAATTCCCCCTCTGATTGATAAGGTTGCAGCTGCAGAGCATCGTGAAATTTTACTTCTTAGTGTTCTTGGGGTATGTTTTGGGTATGCTTTATTGGCAAATATCGTAGGACTCTCAGTAGCAATTGGGGCATTTTTGGCTGGTGTTTTAGTTGCTGAATCAAAATCTGCTGAAGTTGCAAAACTGCTTTCTAGTCCTATCAAAGATATGTTTGTAGCAATCTTCTTTATTTCGGTCGGTGCTTTGATGGATGTTTCACAGCTTGAAAATTATATTTTTGTAGCCATAGCTTTGATTGCTGTAGCTACTGGAATGAAGTTTGGAGGAAACATGATTGGAAATATGATTTTCAGACAAAAACGTGGAAAGGCTATGCGTTCTGCGTTTACTTTAGCAGCTCCTAGAGGAGAATTTTCAATTGTAATTGTGAAAGTTGGTGTTGATATTGGTGCAGTTAGTGCTTTCTTGTTTCCGTTAATTGGTATAATCTCTATAATCACTGCCTTTATTTCTCCATTTTTAGTAAAAGCTGGTGATAAAATAATACCTGCACTAGAAGAGCAAAATAATGTCTGATGAATTAAAAGAATTTCTCAAGAAAGTTCATCCTGGAATTACAACTTTTGATTTTGATGGAAAACAAACACCTTGTATTGAATTGGATGAAAAAAAATATGATGAGATGATATCTAAAGTTGCTGGACAATCTTTGTCTATAAATACAGATTTGAATATTTTACAAGATGGTTTAGGAAATGTTTTCGTGGAAATTACTTTGACATTTTCAAAAGGAAACATTGTTGAAAAATTTCTTGTCAATGCTAATACTGATCTTGAATTTTTTGAATCATTAGCAAAAACATCCATGCTTGCACTTTCTTCTCCTAAATCTAATTATGGTAAAGATAATGTGTTTATGATTCAATTGCCTCGTCCTGAAAAAGCTCAAGATGCTCTTGATATCATTAAGGATGCTCTAATTCCAAAGAATTAATCAAAAGTGGTGCAGTTACCGGGATTTGAACCCGGGTCACGTACTTGGCAAGCACGAGTACTAACCAGACTGTACTATAACTGCAACAACCCTCAAGGTTGAATTTGGATATTAAACTGTTTTTAACTATTTCAATCAAGATACATCATGGATGAAATTCTGTTGAAGAAAATTGAACAAAAAATTCAAGACTCTGTTTCTAACAAAGATGAAATTATTCAATTGATTGAATCATTTTCAAATATTGATGATTCTCAATCATTTGGATTGGGAATAATTGTGGGACGTATCTATAATACATTTTATTATCAATCTAAACGAATTCTAAATCGAGAACCTACAAAAGAAGAGTTTTTAGAATTTGTAGAATTTGTAAGAAATAAGAGATCTAATTTAACCAAACTATGGGGATAGTTTATTCCATTCAATGACCTTTATTTGTGGTGTTCCTGGTAATTTTACACATGCTCCGTGAAGTGCTTTCTTTGCAGCTTCAACATGTGCATCACCATTAACATACAATTCCATAATGCATTGACCTTGTTTTACTCTTGCACCTAAACTAACTGCTTTACCCCATGATCTTCGCATTCCTTCAGAAACTCTATCTGCACCTGCAGTTGCAATCTGTTTGTTTTCTCTAAGAAGATTGTGTGGATAAATTCTTAATCTTGAATAATAACCTGATTCACCTGTGGTTTTTTCAAGTGTTTTGTTTGCTGCTAATCTTGTAGACTCGATAGCCATATGTCTAATCTGAATTTTTTCATTGATTAATAATTGAACACAATATTGATATGTTCCTCTTTTTCCACCTTGAAATTTTGCAATTTTAATTTGTGGCTTACCTTTGATGTACTCTTTTCTGGTAAAGACTTGTCCAGTTCCATCTCGATAGTTTGCACCATGCATGATATTCTCAAGCCAAAACGCCCATATTTTAACGGTTAGCAGGCTATTCTTCGTATTATCCAATGCTTATATGGAAATCCAACAATTTCCACTTCATCATGGAAGATGCCCCTGTTGTTAATGGAGATCTGGTTTCAGATCAAGTATGTATTTCTAATAAAAATATGATTCATGAACTTGATTTGAAGGGTTTTGGAGAAATTGAAAGCGAGAAATTGTTTTTGAAATCTTTTGAAACTCTTTATCTGTTATACACAAAAAAACTCATTTTAAAAAAAGGAAAAAAATCGATTGATTTTGATTTCTTTATGAATATGTGTCAAAAAATTGATTTCGAAATTCTAACAAAGTTTTTGATATATCGTGATTTGCGAAACAGAGGTTATGTTGTAAAAGATGGTTTTGGTTTTGGATTTGATTTTCGAGTTTATGAGAGAGGACATTATGGTGAAAAAGGTGCCAAATTTCTTGTCTTTGGCCTTAATGAAGGTCAGCAAGAAAAAATGGGAACTTTGCAAAAAAAGGTTGAAGAAATAACTCAAATGGGTAAAGAACCTATAATTGCAGTAATTGATCGTCGTGGAGAGGTAATCTATTACAAAATTAACAGAATGAACTTTTATGAAAACAAAGCCCGCTTGGAAGAATCTTTCAATCTTTAATCTTGTAAAATCCACTCCGAAGAATATTTTAAAAGACTATTCCCTTCGGCTTTCATAAAATCATACACTTCGACATATTTGGTTTTATTGTCCCATAATTCTTCAAAATCCTTCATCTTTCTTTCTACTCTGGATTTGTCATTCCATGATGTAAACACATCTACAGATTCAAAATCTCGTGTTTGGGTTGAAAATGATTCTCTAGAAGTTCCAGTAAATGCTACTGTTTGATCATGTTCGTCTCTAAAAATCCCAATTCTTTCTGAGAATGAATCTGCAATTTGTTCAGAATTTGGAATTGCAACCTTTAATTCAATCTGGCCTTTATTGACAATATCTTGAAGTTTTTGAATCTTTGAATCTTTGATTAATTTTCCTTCAAACGACTTTGAATATTTTTCAGAAAATAATTTAGTGAAAAGATTCAGATCTGTAGTTCTAAATCTGTGCCCTGTAATCATTCTTAATTTTGCTTTTCCTATGGAAAAATTCTCAAAAGCCATGGCAATGGTTGCTAGCGTTTCTATTGATAGAAAATCAACACATCTATCATATTCAATACAATTACTGAGACAAGGAAAAAAAAATTCTGCTACAATATCATTTCTATCTGAACGATATTCTTCCTTTAATTCAATTTCTCTAAGGCTCAACAATTATTCTTCTTAATTTTGTTATTTAAAGAAACAATTTTGAAACAAAAGTGAAATGTTTCCATCATGTTTTGTGACTAGTCCAATCTCTAAGATAAAAAAATTATAACTAATTATGATGATTTTACATTAGATTATCATGAATAATTTCAATTATTTTTTTACACCTGTTGGCCCAGAATATAAGAAAAAATTTGCAAGAAATGTTGGCATTGGCTTTTTGCTGCTTTTTGCATTTTATGGTGCTTGGAATTTATTCAGCGATATTTCTGAACCTGAAATCATTTCAAATGATTCAAATCTTGAAGAATTAATTGATACATTCAAAGAAAAGTATTCTGACCGTGAGATCACTGAATTTCCTGATTCCAAAGGTGTTCCATACAAATATTCTACAAAAAAGGGTGACAACTATGTTGATTTGATTTTGGAAAAGGATCGTATTGTGTTGAAGACATGGAGTGGTGATGGTGATACGCTTTGCATAGTTTCAAATCCGTTTCCAAGAGATATTTTGGATAATTGTCCTCTAAAGTGGTAATGTGATAGAAATGGATAGAAATCTTCTTTTGTTGATTTTAGGTTCAATTGGGGCTGTATCCTTGGACATTTTTCTTTTAGTTTTATGCTGCGTGTAGATATCTAACAGTATTTGACGTGCAAACCAATTGTTTTCTAAACCAATGTGGTATGGTAGAGAATCCTGATTAGAGTACTATTGCAGTGTTGAAGTTTTAGTTTGACACTCTCATTTTCTTAAGGAAAATTGTTATTTTGATTCAAATCTCTAATTGTAATTTGTAACATTTGAAATTTTTAAGATCATCTTTAAGTAGAATATTAGAAATATTATTCTGTATTGTGGCAAAAACTACTCTTTACTATTTTATTATTTTCTATAGGAGGATTGTTTCTACCAACTACTGTTTATTCTGCATCTTCTGCTGAATTACAAACAGCCTATTCTCAAGGACAATCAGATGCATCTAAAAAATACGGTGAATGCTCTGGTGCTGCAGACAAGGATAAGAATTTGGGAAAATCCCCTGATCCTTCTGCAGCTTCATATGAAATCGTGGGAACTATTATCAATCCATACGGTGCATCCAATCGTGATTTACAAGATGAATGGGCCAATGGATTTGTTTCCAAGTGTTCAGAATCTTATATGAGTCAATTTACTTATGACTCTGAATATTCTGGAGAAACTCAATCTTTTCAATCTTCTGGTGTGTGTTGGAATAAAGGATTTAGTGATGGTATGAATGGTGGTAGACCTGAACCACAAAAAGCTTCTGACCAACTTGCTCGTTCAAGTGTACCTTTTCAAAAATTGAGTAATGCTGGAGCCTCAACTGAAGAAAAGAATGAATTTATTCAAAGTTTTTCTGTAGGGTGTAAATGGCATTATACTCTAGGATATGAAGAGTTTCAAAAGAAATCTCAAGAAGAATCTGCCAAAGATATAATTGGATCAGTACAAGAAGATTTTGATAACCTACTGGGCGAAACTGAAAAAAAAGTTACAGAGTCCATTCAAGGTAATACAGATCAAATGGCAGATGAATTAGGAAAAAGTATAGGCGAATCTATAGTTCCTGATGTTGATCTAAAGTCGGGAGGATGTTTAATTGCAACTGCAACATATGGAACAGAGCTTGCACCACAAGTACAATTCATGCGAGAAATTAGAGATAACACTGTACTAAGTACAACTTCGGGTGCAGTATTTATGACTGGATTTAACCAATTGTATTATTCATTCTCACCAACAATTGCTGATTGGGAAAGAGAAAACCCAATGTTCCAAGAAGCAGTTAGAGCCTTTATCACTCCTATGATTTCAACACTATCCATTATGACCTTGGCTGAAGATGGTTCAGAAGTTCAAGTTTTAGGACTAGGAATTTCTGTAATTGTATTAAACTTGGGAATGTACATAGCAATACCAGCTGTTATTGTTTGGCAAGTTAAGGAACACATCTAATACTTGGATCATCTTTAAGTAAAATTCCCTCATTGTGTGTAGTGTATGCTCGATTTATTCTATCTGCATTTTTAGGAATTGTCTTACTGGCTCATTCTTGCAGTCAAGAATATGATTTCCTACAATTCACCTGATCAAACTTAGTGCAAAAATTGGGGGCGTGTATATATCCCCAAAAGTGTAATGCTCCCATCGGGATTTGAACCCGAGTCTTTGGCTTGAGAAGCCAAAATGCTTAACCGGACTACACTATAGGAGCTTGATAAAAAACAAATTAAATCTTAATTTAAAGGAAATGTTTTGACTTTGCATGAATTGGTAAATTTTTGTGAGTTAATTCCTTTATAGAAAAATCCTATCAAGCAAATTAGTTGAACCTTAAGAAATTTGTTGAAGACAATGGTTTCTCTGATTTTCCTGTTGGATTAGGAGGATGTAGGACTTCTAACCTGTCTTTTGATTCTTGTGATTATGATCTATTTGTTTTTGATGAAAAATCTGAACCTTCTAGTATTATGAAATTTGATGACGAATTTGTTGTAATACATCATGCATCTTTATCAGAAACTAATTCAGAAAAACTTCTTCAATATCATCAATTGGATATCATTCATGATGAATCTTGGAATTTACGAATGTTTATTTCACAAATTGATAAAAAACACGTTTCTCTGTTTTCTGACTTTGCAAAAAATTGTTTGATAGAGTCCCAATTCTGTTGTCAAAAAACTAAAGAATCTATTCAATCCTCTGATGCATTTGCACCTTGTTGGCAAAAATGTGCCAGTGTTTATTTGGCAAATGCGATTTCTTCAATTAACCATCTTCGTCCTAGTCCTTCTCATATGCTTGATGTGTTTAGAAAATTAGAAAAAAATCCCATCAATGAACATATTTCAATCCTCAATCAAACTGTAGGTATCGAGAGAGCCACTCCAATTTTGTTAGAACGTATGCTCAAATCAACTATTGGTTTTTCTGACTTGGTTGAGAACAACAACCACTCTGAAATTATTCAACAAAAACATGATTTTTTTGTAAAAAACTCGATGCTATCTGATTGCTATTTCTATTTCGTATTTGTAAACAAAGAAAACTATGTTAAAATTAAAAATACATTAAATCGAAATCAGGATCTTATACACATTCTAAAAATAGCCTTTGATGTTGAGGCTGACTCAAACCTTCTTGAACAACAATCAGAAATTATTCAAAAATCTTGTAATGAAATCCTTGAGACCCTAACAAGTGCGTAGAGTTCTATCTTAATGTACTAACCTTTTAAAATAAGTAAAATCCCTAGTTTACCATGGTAGATCAAGCATGTGGATGCGAAGCAGATAGCGGCGATCCAGATTACTCATGTGATTGTGCAATGCAAGGTCATTGTATATGCAGTGCTGATTGCAAATGTAGTACAGACGTTTGTAAAGAAGCAACTAAAGATATGTGATTGGATTAGTTCCAATACTAATTTTTTATTTTTTGATTATTCTTCCTCTTCCTCAAAGCCCCATGATTTAACTAATTCCTTTTGGAACTTGTCTGCTTGTTTTTCATCTAATGCAAATCCACAATTTTTGTGAGTAGGAACAACAGTCATTCCATCTAATTTGAATTCTACTTCAAACAAGTGAACTTTTGGGCATTCGCACATTTCTGGAATTTCTGTACTTATTCCTCTATATTTGCTTATTTGAATTAGAATTCACTACTCTTTTTTCTCATTTTTTACATATTTGAAAAACGTTTAACTATCCGTTTTGTGAATTTTGATCAGTTTGAAAGGCTCATTATTACTTATTTCAGCTATCACTGCACTTCTTTTAGGTTCACTATCAATTCCATCTGCTTTTGCACAATTCCAATCTGGAGGTGTTTCTTCTGATACTGTTCCTGATGGCAGTTCTTGGTATGCTGGTGAGGGTCTCAAACAAGGTGATTTCTTTTCTTATTCAATGTGTCATGTTGATTACAAAGAATGCTCCAAATTTGAAATGGATATGTGGATAAAAGGTGACAAACAAGTTGGCAGTGAAACAAAATGGTTGGCTGAAGTTGCAGTTTTTGATGGCAAAAAAGTAATTGTTGGTGAAATGGAGCTTGGAAAAATTGCTCCTGAACCAACTGGCGGTAGTACTGAATTAGGCGTTTATAGAGGAGCTTTCAAATCTTCTATAGTTTGGTTATCTGCTTTTGCAACTTCTGATGATAGCTCTGGTGGAAAGGGACCAAAAAAATTTAGTGATAAATCTTGGGGTAAGATTGGAAACATTGGTGGGGAACAAGTAGTGCCAATGAAAATTGAAAATATTGTTGTTCCTGCAGGTTCATGGGAAACAGTTCAAGTAGGATGGAAAACTGGCGGTGTTACAAGTAAGGTTTGGATCGTAGATGATTTTCCATTTCCAATAAAAGCTAAAACATTCACTCATGTTTCTGAAGGAATTCCTCCAACAGAATACGAGTTTACTCTGTTAGATTACAAAGAAAACGTTTCCAAATCTCCAATTGCACAATATCACTCATCTGCAGACGAGTTTCAAGCTGCTGGATGTGAAACTGATTTTGAAAAAGAAGTTAGTGTAAAGAAACCTACAAAGAATTTTGATTATCAAATTCATGCATTTTATGGCCCTGAAGATCCTGTCAAAGGATGTGAAATGCAATGGCTAATCAAATTTATCAGCAAATATGATGACACTGAATTTTTGAATCAAGTTCAATTTGATTTCCTAGTGGTTGATGATAATTTGAAGCCTTTAAGATCTATTGCACAAGAAGAAGGCAGGGATTATCTTTATTCTCCATCTGGACAATACATACTTGATATGATTGTAAAAGAAGATCCTGGCACTGTTAATTATGTTGTTTGGGTTTATGGATTAGCTCGTGAAGGCATAGTTCCAAATGTTGCATCTGATTTTCTTAAAATCCCTGTAACAATTTATGCAGGTGATGGCACAATTCCTTCTATTCCTGATCCTGTTCCAACTCAAGAAATCCCCTCATGGATTAAGAATAATGCAGGATGGTGGGCTGATGGGGCAATAGATGATGATTCTTTTGTCCAAGGAATTCAATTTTTGATCAAAGAAGGAATTATGAAGATTCCTCCAACTTCTCAGGGTGCTGCTGGTGGAAGTAATGAAATCCCCTCATGGATTAAGAATAATGCAGGATGGTGGGCTGATGGGGCAATAGATGATGATTCTTTTGTTGGTGGTATTCAATTCCTTATTGAAGAAGGAATTATGAGCGTATCTTCCTAGTCTACATTCAAATTGTGAATACTATCTAAAAATTTCTAGTAATCATGGTTGGTCTTTTCAAACATCCTAAACGTAAAATCAAAAAATTACTCAAAGACGGTGAATATGATGAAGCAATAAAATTTGGTCAAGGTTTAGAATCTGAATATTCTGATGATCATGATTTTATGTTTATCATGGGCAGTGCTTTTTTTATTGTTGATGATGCAAAAAGAGCATTACCTTATTTCCAAAAAGCATTTGAATTAGATAATGATGATGTTGAGACTCTTACTTTGAAAACAAATGTACATTTGGCCTTGGAGCAGAAAAATGAAGCAATTGAATGTTGTCAACGTATTCTTAAACTTGAACCAAAAAACACTGAAGCTCAACAACTACTTGATGAACTTGAATCAGTGTAATTTTTGAAATTATTATTTCTTTTTCATTTCATATGCATTTTTCATTAACCAATTACAAAATGCTGTGACATTCTCATCAAAATCAGTCCATATGTGCACTGAATGAGGTAGAATGTCTATTTTCCATTCATCTGTAAACACCCTTACTCCTTCTTTATTTTCATACATGTATGCATCTTCTGTTTTTACTTCTCCTAACATTTCAACTGCTTTTTGTTTGATAATTTCTCTATCTATTGGAAATCTTTTTCTGTCATAATCTATAATTAAACTCAAATCTCTTTTTCCATATTTTTCAAATTCTTCTATCTTTCCTTGTTTTGGAAAATTTACAATCAATTTGATGCTGTATTTTTTACCAACTTCTTTTCCTATTTCTACAATTCTGGTATATGCCATTGCAGGGTTTTTGTTCAAAAGAAATCTAATTTGAGCAAGATCTTTTTTTAATTGTGCCTGCAAATCTTCTACTAATTCAGAAAATATCATAATTCATTATTGAGAAATTCCTATTATAACCATTAATTTCTCTCAAGATTGGTTTTTTTAGAACTTGTACTAGTTGCTAGTATGGCCATGCCTATGGATTTTGATGGAATGAGAACCGATGATGCTTCATTAAGAACTGATAATGTGGATGATTACAAAAGAACCTGCATTGATTTTATCGAAGACATATCTCATGATTATGAGGCATGGGTTGACTATTACAAATTGCCTGAAGACGAAGATAAACGACGCCGTGCAGGAATTCGTGCTACCATTACTAGAACAAATGAATGGATTGCAAAAGTCGCTCAATCCATTAAGGCAGTTGATGTTGTCATGAATGATGGTATTCAAAAGATGGCAGAATCTACTGCTGGAAAACCTCTTGAAATTGGCGTTTTTGTAAATCACAAATCTGGATACACTGAAACAAATCCTGGCATAATTGATGTCAATGTCAAGGGTGCTGGAAGAGAAGGAAGAAAAATGAAACTTGGATTTCATTTTAAAGATGACCGATTTAGAATAGAATCTACATGTGATGCATATTTGGATGAGGTGGATCTCCCTACTCAAGAATCTGACATGTTAGATGTTCACTTGAAACTTCATGCAGAAAATGGAAAGCCTCGTGATGTCATTTCCTTTACTGTAACTCTAAGTGAGATTGAAAATGATGTGGAGTTTGATAGACGCGGCGTTTCAACTATTGTACATTTGGTATAGCTTCACGTACAACTTCTTCATCTATATACTCCATAAATTTTCCAGTATTTTCGAGTTTTATTGAATTAATTTCTTCTAGATCTTTCAAGGAATTCATCTTCAAAAATCCTTCAGAGGCAGTATACAAGATTTCGTCAATATAGAATGTTCTTGCATTGCCCATTCCGTAATAACGTGAATCTTCGGCAGAGTGAGTTACTGTACCTTTAAGATTAAATCCTTCAGATTTATCCAAATCAAATACATAGAACCCACTCCATCTGTTGTACTCTGGGGCAAACATCTTGGAACTTGAATTTTCGTTTAGATTTTTAGCGTCTCCACTTATCGGTACTGATAGGACACCGCTCTTTTTATCAAAAAAGAATGCCTTATGATCATACAATGCTTCTGAATGTGTTGAACTGTCTCCTATTACAAATTCATCGGCAACTTTTGGATTATTCACATCTGCTACATTAAACAATGCAATTTTGATTCCAAGTTGTTGTACTCTGCCATTCTCTATTTCTTTTGTGTCCCTGCCCAATCCAATCACATGTTCTTCATCATATGGATGCAAATAGTTTGAAAATCCTGGAATCTTTAGTTCTCCTAAAATCTTTGGTGTATCCGAAGATAAGTCAATTACGAAGAACGGGTCGATTTGTTGGAATGTGACTAGGTAAAGTGTATTCCCCATGAATCGTGCTGAGAAAATACTCTCATCTGGTGCAATATCTTCTAGTTCCCCTACTCTGTTTAGCTGTTCATCAAGTATGTATACTGCATTTGCTCTAACTGTACCCTGATGTTGAATATAGTATTCTGTGGTTGTTGCAACTCTAAATCTATCTCCATTTTCGTCCATAGAGAATTGGTTTAGCAATCTTCCTGGAACAGAACCCTTTGCAACATATTCTATTTTGTCTTCATTGATTGAAATTTTATGAATAATTGTTTTTCTTGTATCTTCTTGAATTTTTGCATCATACTCGTTTAGCGCTTCTCTTATTTTCTCAAACAATTTCTCTTTTACCTGTTTATCCATCTCATTGTAGGAATCTTGCATTAGTTCTGAGATCTTTATCCATTGCTCAGATGAACTCAATGAAGAATCTTTTTGGATATTTTTTATTTTGTCTTGAATATTATTTGGTAGTAAGGGAACAATCACATCATAGAATCTATCTCGTGAAGAGTTTTCATAAAATCCGAATGGCATATTTTGTTGATATGTCAAATAGAAGTTGTTCTCTGAAACATAAAATGAACCTGTATATCCCATCAAAAAAGTCTCAGAGTTTATTGTATCTCCAAATATGTCGATTGCAGTTAGTGTGTTGAAGTTTGAAAATTCTTCAACATTGTCAAAGTAAAATGCTTCTGGAGTCATGATTCTTACAGAATTTTCCATGATTACTGGAAGTCTTGGGTATTGGTGATTGATATTGCTGTTTGTAACAAAATATGCATAGTCTCCAATCATTCTTGCATCTCTGAAATGACCATCAATCGAATAGTCTTTGAGAATAGTTGGGTTTTCCTTATCTGATACATCTACAATCAACGCATGAGTAACTGGGCTGTAAGATGGTCGTGGAACAAAGTCAAACTGTGGAATTACCTCCTCATCACTTTGTCCGTTGTAAAATATTACCAGTCTGTCATTGTTGAGGAACATATTTTGAATATATTGAGATTCAATGTCTAGAGCAATTTTGAGAATTAGCTTTGCATCTTCTGCTGGATATGCATCAATTATTGATAATGTGTTTCTTGAAACAATATAGACATATTTTGAATCATTTTTGAGATAGTCTGGCTCATCTACATTTTGTACCTGGACATTTGTTGTTGAATAATCAGTTCCACCTGCCACTTTTGAATTTTCATTTGATGGCATTGGTTCTGCTGCTGGAACAGGAGCTCCCGTGGAAACTGCTGACTCCATCATGGCATCATCCATTGCCATAGTTCTGATTCTGGGATCATAGAATGCTCCTCCAAAAGATGAAGTTGTTTCAAGGATTGATACTAGCTCTTCTTGAGATGAAATCCTCTTAATGTCATTTGTTCCTTCAAAGAATTTAGAAATCGATTTATCTACATAGATGATTTCTGGCTCTATAGTTTCAGTCACCGTTCTTATCTGTGGTTCTTGATCAAAACCAATTGCATACATTATGCCTGCTGTTGCAATTACCGAAATGACTACTGCAATTGGAATTATTATTTTTGAACTCATTTTTATCATCTTTTCTGAATCATCGGTTTTAGTGATTACTATTCTTTGGTAGTTTGGAATAAAAGGATTAGTGAAAATCCAATTTTACCAAACAATTTACATATACCAGATTTACACTACCAACTCTAATGTCCTTTGATGAAAATTCTGGAGATGAGTTTACAGAAAAAATCAAAATTCTTGCAACTGATGATGACAAAATAAAGTCTTTTGGTGAGTTATTTACCAATGATTCTAGTCGTGAAATCTTACAATTGCTGTTCAATGAAGAATTAACTGCAAATCAAATTGCACAAAAAACAAAAATCTCACTTCAATTGGTGAAATACCACTTAATCAAACTACAAGATTTAGGTATTGTAAAAATCTCTAAAATTGAAAAAAATTCAAAATCTCAAGATATGAAAGTTTACACTGCCACAAAATTTAGTATTGTTATTGTTCCTCCAAAACTTTCTGAAAAAACTAAAGAAAGTAAATTGCTTGTACGTTCTTTTCGACATATTTACAAAGTAGCCGGACTTGGAATTGCAACTGGAATTTCTGGATTACTTTCATTATCTCAATTACCAAAAAGTAAAGAAATTTCTTTAGATGATTCAATTACAAGTAGACAGTTTGCTGTTGAAGAGTCTTCTAAAAAGATTGAATCTTCTGAATTTCTTGCAAGAGATGAATCGTCGGAACCTGTGGCTGCTTCTGCACCAATGATAGAATCGGAAACAGAAGATTTTGAACACAACGCTGTTGATATTGCAGAAACAATTGTTGATCCTGATGCTGTTTTTTCTGCAACTGATTTATTCTTGCCTCTTGTTGCAATTACAATTATTCTTGCTGGTTTGACTATGTTCTATCTGTGGAAATCAAAGTCAAAATAACTATGAATCAAGCGTAACTTCAATTGTGACTCTTTTCTCTTTTGCTCTTTCTTCTCCTGGGTATTTTAAAATTGAAATTTTTTTATCTAGTTCTTCATCTTTGACAAGCTTTGCTTTCCCTGAAAATATTTGATCCTTGTATTTTATTTTAACATCTGGATTGTTTACTGCATTTTGGAACCAATCGCCATCTGGTCTGTGTCGTGAAAAATAGATTTTTCCATTATAATTTACTGCTCTGAGCATTACCGAATGTTCTTTGCCTGTCTTTCTCCCTTTGGTGGTTAGAATTGGCCTGAACAACTCTTCTTTAATTTCCATGCGTGATTCTCTTCTGTCAAGTAATTTAACCTCATTGCTAGAAAATTCTGATATTCGATATGATAAGCAAATCTGTTGATTTGGCTACATGTCCGTAAAACTAGAAGGAATGCCAAACAATTTGGCCACTGCAGATACTTTTACTGGAAAAAAAGTCATAGATAGAGAAGGAATTGAATATGGCAAAGTCAAACATATTCACATCAATCAAGAAACACTAGCTGTGAACGGCGTCACTATTCATCAGGGATTCCGTAGAGATTATTTTCTATCTGAAGATTATATTGACAAATTTTCTGAGGAAACATTACTTCTTAGCAGGCCTCCTGTGAGAACTGGAATCCAAGTAACTGATATTGACAGACACAAAATTGGCAAAGTAAAAAGATTGCACAAGAATTCTGACACCAATGAATTAGAATCAATTGAGGTCAGTGACGGTTTGATGCATTCTAAAATTCTATCAAAATCTGACATTTGGGGCGTCGGAGAAAAAGTCATTTTGCGAATGACCAAAGAAGAATTCAAAAAACTCGAATAATTTTTCTAACTTTCTTTTTTTAAAATCGATTTATTGATTACTCTGTTTTTTTAGAACAGATCTCGCATACAGGAATTCCTTCCTGAACTGATATCTCGACATTTGATGAGTGACATTTTTGACACAATCCTTTCATATCGTTCATCAGACATTTGGTCTTTAAATTTTTTATGAGGATCGAATAAACAAATACTTAGCAATTTATAATTGACAACTACGATCAATGTATTGTATTCAATAGAGACTAAATCCCTAACAAAATCTTTTGGCGATGTAATTGCAGTAAACGATGTTTCATTCTCTGTTAAAAAAGGAGAAATTTTTGGTTTCTTGGGACCTAATGGTGCTGGAAAAAGTACAACAATGATGATTCTTACTACTTTGCTAAAACCTACATCCGGAGAAGCTTTGATTGCTGGATTTGATGTTACTGCAAATCCAAAAAAAGTTAGAGAAAATATTGGATATGTCCAACAAGAATCTACCGTTGATGAGTATCTTACCGGTAGAGAAAATCTTTTACTTCAAGCAAAATTAAATCATATTCCAAAAAACCAAATCAACAAAAGAATTGATGATGTTTTAGAATTGATTGAACTTGTTGAAAAACAAGATCAACCCGTTGTAACTTATTCTGGAGGAATGAGAAAAAGACTAGATATTGCTGGGGGATTACTACATCGACCCAAAGTATTGTTTCTAGATGAGCCTACGGTTGGGTTGGACATTCAAACTCGTAGAAAGATTTGGGAATATATCAAGAAAATCCACACTGAATTTGAGATGACAATTTTTGTCTCTACTCACTATATGGAAGAAGCAGATCAGCTTTGTGATCGAGTTGGAATTATTGATGATGGAAAAATTCAAGTCATTGATTCCCCAGAAAACATGAAAAATGCCATGGGCAATGAAGTCATATCGATAATAATTGATGAAGGTAAAAACCATGAACCCTTCTTGACAGAGATTAAGAGCATAGAATTTGTAAATAAAATTAATCAGGATGGGTTGAAACTTACTTTATTTGCATCAAATGGAACAGAAGTGATTCCAAAGATTTTCCAAATCTCATCAGAACTTGAAATTAAAATCAAATCTATATCCTTAACTCAACCAACACTTGATGATGTTTTCATTTCTTATACTGGACATGAAATCAAAGATGATGATTCTGGATTTAATAGAAAACGTGAACATGCAAAGATGAAGAGGTTGCGTGCATGAACAGTTTGCTTTATGATACATACACAATATTTTGGAGAGAGTTAAAGAGATACAAAAAATCACGCAGCGGTGTTTTGATCAGATTGATACAACCTGCAATTTGGATCATAGTTATTGGCAATACTTTCTCTGGAACACAACCATTGATTCAATCTGTTGGTTTTGAAGGAGAATATATTGAATTTATGGCACCTGGTGTAATTATTCTCACTGCAATTTTTACCAGTATTTTTGGAGGTGTCAATACTTTATGGGATAGACGTTATGGTTTTATGAACAAGGCATTATCTTCTCCAATTTCCCGTTCTGCTATAGCATTAGGAAAGATGGCTGCAATCTCCTTGATTGCTGCATTACAAGCTAGTTTGATTTTGGGAATTGCTTTGGCAATTGGAGTTAATTTCCCTAACCCGATAATGATTGCACCAATCATGGCAATTGTTATTTTGTTTTCATTGGGATTTTCTGGAATCTCTGTAATGATTGCAGCTACTGCAAAGTCCCAGGAGACTTTTTGGGGCATGATCAATTTTCTTGGAATGCCATTATTCATGCTCAGTCCCGCATTATTTCCGTTGGAGTTACTTCCTGATTGGCTTGCAGTAATTGCTAAACTTAATCCAGTTACTTACACTGTGTTACTTGTTAGGGAACTTATGACTGGCGTTTCTGAGGGTGGAATCCCTATAATTTTGAGCCTTGGAATCTTGGTGGCATTTGTTTTTGCCATGGTTGGACTTGCAAGTTATGTGTTTACGCGTGAAGTAAACAAGCCTTTTTGACAATAATTGTAACATTAGCTAACCTTGGTAATGTTTCTCTAATTTTGAAATGAATACTCGTTGAAATTTCTTTATGCTACAATCATTGCTTTTACGGCTCTTTTAATCACTTCTTCTATTACTACATCTTATGGTTTTGAAAACTATGATCCGTTGGATACATGGGGACAATATGGCTTTTCAGAACCTGGCCATTTTGTCAACCCTCAGTATGTCGCAGTAGGTGAAGATGGGAGTGTGTATGTGACTGATTTTGGAAACAAACGCATTCAAAAATTTTCAAGTAACGGTGAATATCTTACACATTGGGGCAATAGCGGAAAACAATTAGGCGATTTTTACAATCCTTCTGGCATTGCAGTAAGTGATGACTCTGTGTTTGTTGTAGACAGAGACTTGAATCGCATTCAAAAGTTTTCTTTGGATGGAGAATTTATTAAAACATGGGGAAAGAAAGGAACCTCTGATGGCCAATTCTTTTATCCTAACGGAATAACAGTAAGCAATAACCTTCTATATGTTGTAGATACAGGAAATCAAAGAATCCAAATATTTTCTACTGATGGTGACTTTGTTTCATCATTTGGTTCTAGTGGGTTAGATCCTGGCCAATTTCTAAATGTTGTTGGTATTAGCTCGGATGTGGATGGAAATATTTTTGTTACTGATAAAGGAAATAACAAAATTGAAAAATTTAATGCTGATGGTGAGCTGTTAACATCATTTTCATTTTATTTTCCAAGTTATGTGTTTGCTCCAGAATCTATAGTTATTTCACCTTTTGGTGACATATTTGTAGTAAATTCTGCCGATGATAGAATTTTACATTTGAATGAGAATTCTGATTTACGTCTAAACCAATTTGCTCAAAACGGTCCATATCCTGATACTTTTGAGAATATCTCTGGGTTGGCAATTGGAATTAATGGTGAATTACTAGTACTTGATTCTAAAACACATGCTATCCAATTATTTGAAACTGAATTTTTTGAACAACCTGCAGAATCCTACTATGTTGCACCTGTTGAAGTTAGACCTCCTCACAGAGATCAAACTAAACCTGAAATCACTGCCCCTGACTCAATCGTAGTAGAGGCAGAAGATGTCCAAACAGATGTCTCTATTGGAATTGCCACAGCAACTGATGCAAGTGGAATTAAAACAATCATTAACAACGCTCCTGAAGGATTCAAGCCTGGAATCACCAATGTTATTTGGATAGCCTTTGATAATGCCGGACATAGCGCTACTGACTATCAGCGTATTACTGTAAACACATGTGGTCATAATCCTTCCACATACAATCTCATTGAAGGAACATCTGGAGATGATGTCATTTCTGGAACCGATGGAGATGATTTGATCTTTGGAATGGGAGGCAATGATCTAATCTCTGGAGGATTAGGAAATGATTGTATTTTTGGAGGTAGTGGAGATGATATTATTTCAGGTAATGAGGGTGATGATACAATTAAAGGAAATTCTGGTCATGACATTCTGAAAGGAAATTCTGGAAATGATTTGATCTATGCAAATTCTGGCTCTGATGTGATGGATGGCGGTGAATCATTTGATAGATGTCATGTTGATTCCGATAAAGATCTGACACTAAATTGTGAAGAATAGAAATAAACTATATAGTTCTATTACTCTATCTATCAGTATATTTTAAAAATAGAAAATGATCATGTCTCTTATACTGTAAAAATTATTTTTACAACATAATGACTTGTAAAAACGCAAAAAACATTGCAATATTTAGTATTGTTGCATTATGTGCAATAGGATCATTTGGAATCACAAATGTATTTGCTGAAGAATCTGAAGAGGCAACTACTGACTACTCAATGGCAGATGATGTAGAAGCTATTTTCACATTTACCTTCCGAGATGGGATTGAAGTACATAAATTCCCTATTTTTAAAATGGGTCAGAATTTTGTAGATAATAGCGGTGTTTCATTCACTGTTGAAGGAATAATTACTAAAGCTCCTCATTTGTACAAAGCACTCGATGAATCATTCTTCTACCGTTTACAAACAACTGGTGGTAGTAGTTATGAGTATGATTATCGTTACTTTGAAGTAGATGTTGATTTTGTCAAAAATGGCAATTCTGTAAAAACTCTGAACTACTATAACTGTGAAATTGAAGACTATCAGGTAACCACTCTCAATGATGACTATGAAAGTTATTTATCTTCTAAAACTGGATTTGCAGTAATAGATGAAATTGAATTTAATTGTGGTGGATTAGAAAAATCAGAACATTCTAAATCTAGAACTGTTGATAGAACACTTAATGACTTTGGTGCTCTTGACTATACATTTGCAAATGATGTTAGAACTAGTGTGACATTTGACTTTGATGATGGTATGGAAAAAATTGAATTCCCATACTTTGAGTTAGTTTCAGGATTTGCTGAAAGTGCAGATACTGTTAGTGCTCAATTCAAAGTAGAAAGTGTAGTTGGAGATTATCCCTTATTGTACAAAGCAATTGATAACGCCCGTAAAGTTTCTGGTTTAGGAACCGCATTCAACACTGATTTTGATGCCTTGGTGGAATTTACTAAAGACGGTCAAGTTCTAAGAGGCTTTGATTTCAGAGATTGTATTGTAGAGTCTGCAGAGATAACAACCTTGTCTGATAAAGAAGAGGGCTTTACAGGAAAAAGCGGCTTTGCTTTAGTTCAGGAAATTCAATTTCAATGTTCAGGACTTACCCCTATCAATGATCATTTGAAAACAATAAAAGGTGATGTTCCTAGTTGGGATAATGCACTAATTCATAATGCATTACCAAATCACGAATTCCCTACAACTAACAATGTACATGCAGTAGCAACATTCACTCATCTTAAAGGACAAGAAATCATTGACTTTCCAATCTATGATCAAGGTACGGTTCTGACTCGTTCAAATCCTACCTTCACGCTAACAGGAATTGTGACAGATACTCCTTTGTTATATTCAGCAGTTGATATTAATCAAAAACTCAAAGGACTTACTGGTACTCACCAAATTGTGGATGTATTCGAAGTTGATGTTGATTTGATGAAAGATGATGAAGTGATTAGAGGCTTCAATTATGTTGATTGTAGAGTAACTGACTATGTTGTAGAATCTCAACGTGATAAAGAAGAAAGTTACTTCAAGGGATTTGCACTTTCAAATACTATTAATTTTGAATGTCAAGGATACCATCCAAACAACCCTGTATATGACGCAATGTTCAAAGTAGACAAAGCAAACACCCCAAGCTCAAAAGATCTCAGCAACACCCAAAAGTGGCGTCCTGATTTCACTGCTAATTAGAGCATTTTTTCTTTTCTTTTCTTTTTATTATTTACGATCAGCATCGTATATGCTGTTTGATTTTTAATAATACCTTGGTTTTTATTTCCGCAAAAATTTTTTCAAACATTCAATGGACATATTACAATTAATTCAATCAAACCTGCTTACTCCGATAATCTTGTTTTTCTTGTTTGGAATAATTGCAGCCAGAATAAAATCTGACTTGAAAATTCCTGAAGCCATATCTGAATTTTTACCCATCTATCTTCTTGCAGCAATTGGACTTCATGGTGGAATAGAAATGAGAAATACTGGATTTGAAAATATGTTGATTCCAATGTTTGCAGCAATTGGACTGTCTTTGTTGTTTACACTAAATCACTATCAAATTTTACGAAGACTAGGAAAGTTCAATCTTTTTGATTCATATGCATTAGCATCTACATATGGTGCTGTAGGTGCAGTACATTTTTCTGTTGGTTTATCCTTTTTGAAAAATCAAGGAGTCGCTTCGGAAGGATATATTGCAGCAATTCTTGCAGTACTAGAACCTCTTGCCTTCATTTTAGCAATATTTATGACAAATATGGCAGTTTCAAAACAGATCAAAGCAAAAAAACAATCTTTTGCAGATGATGGCTCTTCAGATATAGATGTTGGTTTAAACCAAACAAAGACAAAACTCTCAAAAGTATTACATGAATCTATAACTGGTAAAGCAATTGTAATTCTTCTTGGCAGCATTGTGATTGGTTACATTATTGGTGAAGATGGTTTTGAATCAATCAAGATTGTATTTGATGATATGTTTACTGGGGCAATAGTGATTTTCATGATTGAAATGGGTATTATTGCTGGCCAGAGACTCGATGATATCAAAAAAGTAGGTATTTTTCTTACTGCATTTGCCATCATCATACCTGTATTCAATGGAACAATTGGTGTTTTAGTTTCAACTGCGCTCGGATTAAGCATAGGGGGAGCAGTCATGTTTGGATTGCTGATGGCTAGTGCTTCTTTTATTGCCGCACCTGCAGTTTTACGACATGCAATTCCTCAAGCAAAACCCAGCCTATACATTACATCTGCCTTGGGGATAACCTTTCCATTTAACATCATTGTCACGTTACCCATCTTGTTTACAATATCTACACTTGTTCATACTGGAGAAGGAACGATAGACTTATTCCATTACATTACTGAGGGGTTCTTGTGAAACTGTATAATGTTAAACTGCTTACCATAACTTGTGAGATTTTAGCACAAGAAAACATCATTGATATTCTCAAAAAACATGAGATCACTGGATATACAACATATGAAGTTGATGGGAATGGTGCACGTGGAATCCGCGGACAAGGTCTCAAAAATGAAAAAAATGTCAAAGTGGAAGTAATTATGCGCGAGGAAAAACTTCAAGATGTCGTTGAAGAAATTTCAAGAACATTATTTGCAAATTTTGCAATTGTTCTCTATGTTAGTGATGTCGGTATTGTACGAATTGAAAAATTTTAACAACAATTGTCATCTGAACATAAAACTGGAATTTTTTTACTTGTTTTAGTCACTGTAGAAATCAATTCTGATAGTTGGTTATTTGAAATTGCATACATTGCTTTTTTACCCTCGTCTCTTGATTTGACAATCCCGCATTTTTTCAATGTTTTTAGATGATGAGATACTAGCGGCTGATCTTTTTCTAATTTTTCTACAAAATCATTGACACACAATTCTTTATTTTTTTGCAACAATTCTAAAATCTCAAAACGTGTCTCATCACAAATGCATTTTAAAAGACTAACACCATTCATATCAATTTAGATTTATATAAACTGATATTTATGTGATATTGTAGAAATGACTGATAATGTTCTATTTGTATGCGTAGAAAATGCTGGCAGAAGCCAAATGGCTGAGGCTTTTTTTAGAAAATTTGCTCCAAAACATTTCGTTGTTTCTAGTGCGGGCACAACCCCTTCCCAACAACTTAATCCTACTGTTGTTCAAGTTATGAAAGAAATCGGAATTGATTTGATTAATCAACAACCCAAATTATTGTCCAACTCTATGATTGAAAATTCATCTAAAACCATTAACATGGGATGTATGGACAAAGAATCTTGCCCTACATTATTTGTAAGGGATGTTTTAGATTGGAATATTTCTGATCCTAAAGAAAAATCTATTGAAGAAGTCAGAATAATTCGAGATAAAATAAAATCTGAAGTTCTCAATCTGATCAAAACTCTTGAGGGATAAATTAATGACCTATTCAAACTTGCAAATTTTTACAGTAGAGTTAATTGGGACATTCATTCTTGTACTTTTTGCAACTGGCTCAATAGTATATGATGTTAAAGTTTTTGATGGACAATTAGGGATTCCATTTGCTGCTCTGGCCCCCTTTGTTGCATTGTTAATTGGTGTTTATTCTTTTGGAAAAATATCTCTTGCACATTTTAATCCTGCAGTGACTATTGGATACTATATCACAGGTCATATATCAAAAATACAAATTGTATATTATTTTGCAGCTGAAATAATTGGCGCATTATTAGGTTCACTTTTTGTTTTAACATTTATTGGAGATCAAGCTAATCTTGGAGCAAATACCCCCAACCTTGATTTTTCATTATTTGTAATTTTTCCTGTTGAAGTTTTAGCATCTGCACTGCTCATGGGAGTCATTTTTTATGTTGTTTACACAAAAGGATTGAGAGGATTTAGTGGAATTGCAATTGGAGGAATAGTTGGATTAGATATTATGTTCTTGGCTTTCATTTCGGGCGCTTCAATGAATCCTGCTAGAGCTCTT
This sequence comes from Nitrosopumilus sp., assembly GCF_025699255.1. NCBI lineage: Archaea > Thermoproteati > Nitrososphaerota > Nitrososphaeria > Nitrosopumilales > Nitrosopumilaceae > Nitrosopumilus > Candidatus Nitrosopumilus sp. The sequence goes on from NZ_JAILWA010000006.1 coordinate 76,074, forward strand.
GCTCCTGCATTATTGTCTGGAACCTTTGAAAATCTCTGGCTTTATTGGACTGCCCCTTATGTTGGAACCATGATTGTTGCATTTCTATTTAGAAAGAAATTCCAAGCACAAAGAGCAGCAAATTACGAATAATAATGACCCAAAATACCCCTGAATAGTGTCTGAATCAAAAAAATTATTCAATTCTGCTAAAAAGGTTATTCCATCAGGAGTCAATAGCCCTGTAAGGTATTTTGAACCCTATCCTTTCTTTACGAAAAAAGCAAATGGTGCATACATTTGGGATGCTGACAATAAGCGCTACATTGATTTTTGCAATGGTTATGGGGCTCTCCTTTTAGGACACCGACGAAAAGAAATTGTTAATTCTGTTTCACAGCAATTATCAAAAGGCACTCTTTATTGTACTCCTACTGAATCTGAAATTGAACTTTCTAAATTAATCATTGGAAATTTCCCATCTGTTGACAAAGTAAGATTGATGAATACTGGTGGAGAAGCTACGATGACTGCAATTAGACTAGCTCGTGGTTTTACAAAAAAGAAAAAAATTATAAAATTTGAGGGCTGTTATCATGGAGCACATGATTCTGTCCTAGTCAAAGCAGGCTCTGGTTCTGCACATAATGGTATTTCAGTATCTGATGGTGGATTAGATGAGGTATCAAAAAACACCCTTGTTGTAGAATATAACAATATTGAAGATTTAGAAAAAACTATTAGAAAAAATAAAGACATAGCAGGAGTAATTGTAGAACCAATACTTGCAAACATGGGTTTGATTTTACCTGAAAAGAATTTTCTTTCTGATTTAAGAAAAATCACTAAAGAAAACAGTATTCCGTTGATTTTTGATGAAGTGGTAACTGGATTCAGAGTATCTCCTGGTGGAGCTCAAGAACATTTTGGAATAAAACCTGATATTACAACAATGGCAAAAGCACTTAGTAACGGATTTACCATTTCTGCAGTAGGTGGAAGAAAAGAAATAATGGATTTGCTTTCTCCTGGTGGCAAAGTTTACCAGGCAAGTACTTTTGCTGGCAATCCGATTTCTGTTAGTGCCGCAATTAGTTCAATTAAAACAATAAACAAAATTAAAAACAAACTCTATTCCAAACTTGAAAGATTCAATCTCTTGTTTTCAACTGCTTTAGATGACATGGCTACTGATATGAACATCCCTCACCAAATCAATTTTACAGCCTCTATGTTTCAGATTTTCTTTACAAACAAACCTGTTGTTGATTATCAAACCTCAAAGAATGCAAATGCAAAGAAATTCCAAAAACTATTCCAAACTTTATTGAAAAAAGGGATTTTCATCGCTCCTTCTCAATTCGAGGTTGTTTTTCTTTCTGATGCTCACACTGAAACTGATCTTAACAAAACACTTGATGCATACCATTTGGCGTTGAAATCGGTGAAAAATTGAAATATTTAGTTGGAGCCAGAGGAAGCCAATTATCTATTGCACAGACTAATTGGGTGATTTCAGAATTAAAAAAAATAAATCCTGAATGTGAATATGAAATAAAACCAATCACTACCAAAGGTGATACAGATACACGACCATTGTTTACAATAGACCAAAAAGGAATTTTTGAAAAAGAAATTGATAGAGCTGTTGCTCAAAAAGAAGTTGATTTTGCAGTTCATAGTTTGAAAGATGTTCCATCTGAATTGGATGAAAATCTGATATTGGCATCAATTCCAAAACGAGAAGCTGTAAATGATGTGTTTATTTCTTCAGATGGTTCCACACTGGATGATATTAAAAAAGGCTCAGTTATTGGAACTAGCTCTCTAAGAAGAGCAGTTCAAGTTTCTAGACAAAGACCTGATTTGATTGTAAAACCTATTCGAGGCAACATTGAAACTAGAATTAAAAAAGCATCTGGAGAAAACTATGACGCAATTGTTCTTGCACAAGCTGGAATTTCCAGATTGGGAATTAATGTAAGGTATACATCATTATCTGTTGAATCTTTTTCTCCTTCTCCTGGACAGGGCGCAATTGCAATTGTTGCTAGAGCAGATGATGTTAATACAATTTCAATGTTAAAAAAAATTGAAGATGTCAATTCACGTTTAGAAATAGAGGCTGAACGTTCTCTTTCAGATTATGTTGACTCTGGATGCAGGTTTCCATTAGGTGCATATGCTAAATCACATGGTTCAGATATGACTCTGACTGTATCTGCTTTTTCTGTAGATGGAAAACAATCTATTCAGGTAAACAAAACTGGACCAAAAGAAAACCCTAAATCTTTGGGACAGAGTGTTGGAGAAGAATTAAGAACAAAAGGAGTAAATGATCTTGCATTAAATTGGAGAGAAAAAGTGGAGGAGTGGAATAAAAAATGACTGGAAAAGTGTATCTTGTTGGTGCAGGTCCTGGAGACAGTAAGTTAATTACATTACGTGCAGTTGAATTACTTGAAAAAGCTGATGTTGTTTTGTATGATAGACTAGTTAGCAAAAAAATTATTTCTATGATTCCAAAAAAAGCAGAAAAAGTCTATGTTGGACGTGCTGTTGGTGATGACACAACTCATCAGAACACAACAAATGATCTAATGGTAAAATATGCAAAATCTAAAAAGAATATAGTTAGACTAAAGGGAGGTGATCCCATAATCTTCGGACGCGGTGGTGAAGAAGCGGAATTTCTAAAAGAAAATAAAGTAAAATATGAAATTGTTCCCGGTATTACTTCTGGAATAGGCTCTGCAACCTATGCTGGGATTCCTTTAACTCATAGAAAACATGCTTCATCTGTAGTTTTTGTTACTGGTCATGAAGATCCAGAAAAGAAAAAAGAGATTGTAAAATGGAAAAATCTTGCAAAATCAGTTGATACTATAGTAATAATGATGGGACTTTCTAGGATAGATGTAATTTGTAAACAACTCATTACAGGTGGAATGGATAAAAAAACTCCTGTTGCTGTAATACAAAATGGTACTACTCCAAAACAAAAAATGATCAAAGGAACCGTCACAAATATTGCAAAAAAAATCAAAGAAAATAAAATCACTCCGCCAACAAATATCATTATTGGCAATGTTGTGGATTTATCAGAAACTATTGGGTGGAAGTAATGTTGGAAGGAAAAACTATAGCAATTACCAGATCAAAAGATGATTCTTCAGAATTCGTTTCTCTTGCTGAAGAAAACAAAGTAATTCCAATTTCATTGCCTACCATTGAGCTTGTAAGCAAAGGAGAAAAAATAGTTGATGAATTCTTAGAGTCTGTTGCCAAATACAATCCTGATTATTCTGTTTTTATGAGTTCAAAAGCTGTAAAATTATTATTTGATACTGCAAAAAATGTTGGAAAATTAGAACAACTACAGTTGGCAGTTGCAAATACTATGGTGATGTCTGTAGGTCCTAAAACAACCATTGCACTTGAATCTGAAGGAATCAAAGTAAATCACCAACCTGATACCTATTCCTCTGTAGGTGTTGGAGAAGAATTTACAAAAATTCATGCAGTTGGAAAAAAAGTAATTGTTCCACGCAGCGGTGCTTCTACTCCATTTCTAAAAGAACTATTAAACAAAATTGGTATTGACGTGCTGGAGATTCATCTTTATGATGTATGTGCATTTAGAGATACTTCTCAATGGAATGGTTTTCGTCAATTATTTTCCCAGAACAAAGTAGATGGTGTTGTTTTTACTAGTGCTTCATCTGTAAGAGGTTTCTTTGAGATCATGTCTAAAGATTATGAAATGAATGATTTGTTAGATCATCTAGGAAAACTATCTGTAGTATCAATTGGGCCATTTACTTCTGATGAACTAAAAAAATTCAAAGTCAAAAACACTGTTGCCGAAGTTCATACTGTTGCTGGTGCATTTGACGAGATGAAAAATACGTTAACTGCTTAGTACAAAATTTAGCTGAAGCTATTTAGCTATGCCTATTTTTCCTCATGTATTTATAATATAACGGGGTTATTTTGAGCATGACCTCTGAAAATCTAGATATGGATTATTCAAAATATGATTTTAAAGACTCTACAGAAATGTATGTCCACCTTAGCAAGAAAGGCCTGTCTAAGGAAACTGTGATTAGTATCAGTAAAATGAAAAACGAACCACAATGGATGCTTGATTTCAGATTACGTTCTTATGAAATTTTCATGCAAAAACCAATGCCTACTTGGGGAGGTGATCTCAGTGTAATTGATTTTCAAAATATTTACTATTATGCAAAAGCATCTGACAAAGTTGAAAAGAATTGGGATGATGTTCCAGAAAATGTAAAAAATACTTTTGACAAACTTGGTATTCCAGAAGCAGAAAAGAAATTTTTAGCCGGTGTAGGTGCACAATATGAATCTGAAGTAGTATATCATAGTCTTAGAGAAGACTTGGCAAAACAAGGTGTTCTCTTTTTGGATACTGATGCAGCACTCCATGAACATCCTGAGATTTTCAAAAAATATTTTGGTAAAATTATTCCTCCTGAAGATAACAAATTTGCAGCATTAAATAGTGCAGTTTGGAGTGGTGGCTCTTTCATCTATGTTCCACCAAATGTGAAAGTTGACATGCCTTTACAAGCATACTTTAGAATTAACGCTGAAAACATTGGTCAATTTGAAAGAACATTGATTATTGTTGATGAAGGTGCAGAAGTACATTATATTGAAGGTTGTACTGCCCCTGTCTATTCTTCAGAATCTTTACACTCTGCAGTTGTAGAATTAGTGGCACACAAAGATGCAAAATTAAGATACACTACAATTCAAAATTGGAGTAATGATGTATACAATCTTGTTACCAAACGTGCTTATGCATATGAAGGTGCAACAGTAGAATGGATTGATGGAAACATTGGAAGTAAATTAACCATGAAATATCCTGGAGTATATCTTATGGGTGAAAGGGCATATGGTGAAACATTATCAATTGCTTTTGCAGGTAAGGGCCAACACCAAGATACGGGTGCAAAAATGGTTCATCTTGCACCAAACACTACTTCTAAAGTTACATCAAAATCTGTTAGTAGATTGGATGGACGCTCAACTTATAGAGGAATGCTAAATGTGGCAAAAGGTGCTACTGGTGTAAAATCAACTGTAAGATGTGATGCATTACTATTAGATGATACCTCTAAAACTGATACCTATCCATACATGGAGATTAATCAGGAAGACGCAACAATCACTCATGAAGCAACTGTTGGAAAAATTGGAGATGATCAAATTTTCTATTTAATGAGCAGAGGATTTAGTGAAGAAGAAGCATTATCTTTAATTGTTAATGGATTTATGGAACCATTCACAAAAGAATTACCAATGGAATATGCTGTTGAATTAAACAGACTCATCAAATTAGAGATGGATGATTCAGTGGGATAACTCCCAAACTTATTTTGATTAACCATGTCTCAAGAAATTCTTTCAAAACTTAACACTAGTCTCATTGATGAGATCTCCTCATCTAGAAATGAACCTGATTGGCTAAAAAATTACAGAAAGACTTCTCTGTCAATCTATGATAGATTGCCAATTGAATTGTCTCCTCTTTACAATAAATATACTGATGCTAAAAAAATGGATCCTGAAAAAGTTTCTTTATCAACCTCTACTACTGAAACTATTCCTAATTTTCTTACAAAACGATTAAGTGAGTTAGAAAATGAGATATGTATTATTCAAATTGGAACTAATATTCATAGAATTAACTTACCTGATGATTTAAAATCTAAAGGGCTTGTAATATCTTCAATTTCTGATGCAATCAAAAATAATTCTGAATTAGTGAAAAAAGCATTAGAAGCTTCACATTCTGAAGATGATAAATTTACCGCATTAAATAATGCTGCTTTTAATTCTGGTATCTTCATCCACATCCCACGTAATTTGATAATAGAAAAACCAATTCATTTCATGATTTGTCTATCAGAAGATGGTCATTCTACAATCTCTAGAAATGTAATCTTTGCAGATGAAAGTAGTAAGGCTACAATAGTTCAAGAACTTTATTCCCCAGGAATTCAAACACAACAAGCCTATTTGGAATTACTAAATACCAATCTTGGAGCAAATGCCCAATTGGATTTTACTACTTTACAAATGATTGATCAACATGCAGTTGTATTTTCAACAAGACGAACTGATTTAGCTCAAGATGCTAAAGTAAATTGGTATTCTGGATTATTTGGTTCAATGCTTTCTAGATACAAAATTGAATATTTTCTAAATGGGACAGGAGCATCGTGTAATGATTCTGAAGTAATTTTTGGAAACAATGAACAATCTTTTGATATTCAAACCAACGTCAATCATGAAAGCCCTGCAACTGAAGGACGAGTAGTTGAAAAATCAATACTGAGAAATAAATCTAAATCTCTTTTCAAAGGAATGATCAGAATCAAAGAAAATGCAACAAAATCAAATTCCTTCTTGTCTGGTCGTTCAATTCTATTAGATAAAGACGCAAAATCTGATGCCATTCCTGGATTAGAAATTTTCACCAATGATGTCAAGGCAACTCATTCTGCATCAGTTGCACAAATTGATGAAGAACAAATATTCTACTTGAAAACAAGATGTCTTAGCCATGAAGAAGCTGAAAGAACTATTGTTGAAGGATTCTTAGAACCTCTTTCCAGAAAAATGTCTTTTCAAGTTAGAGCATGGATTGCATATCTCATTGAATCTAAGTGGGATAACAAAGAACTTACAATTAACACCGATGAAGAATTAGCTAAATTTGTTGAAATTGAAGAGACTCGTTACAACGAAGACTCTGAAATTGAACAACACTACAAGTATCGGTGATATTTTGTCTGAATGGATTAAAGCCTGTAATATAGATCAGGTTAAAGAAGGTCAACTTTTTGGATTCGTTCATGAAGATAAGAAACTCCTCATTGCAAATCTTAAAGGTAAAATCCATGCTACTGATTTGATATGTACTCATGCAGATGCAGATCTTTCTACTGGTTTTCTAAGTGATGAGGGTGTCCGATGCCCTTTACATCTCTCTGTTTTTAATTTAGTAAGTGGAGAACCACAAAACCTTCCTGCAGAAACTCCTCTTAAGGTGTACAATGTTAAAATAGATGCTGACGAAATTTACGTGGAGCTTTAAGACATGCAAAGTACAGAATCTCTTTTTGAAAACATTAGAAATGATTTTCCTATTCTTAAAAGAACTGTTAGGGATAACAAACCTCTTGTTTATTTGGATAATGCATCAACTACACAAAAACCAAATCAGGTAATAGATTCTATTACTGATTACTATCAAAATCATAATGCAAATATTCACAGAGCTGTTTATGCATTGGCAGAAGAAGCTACTGAAGCATATGAAGCAACAAGAGATAAGATTGCAAATTTTATCAATATTAAAAACCGTCAAGAAATTATTTTTGTTAGGGGAACAACTGAAGCAATTAACTTAGTTGCATATGCTTGGGGCAGAACTCATATCAATGAAGGTGATATTGTTGTTACTACTGAATATGAGCATCATAGCAACATTGTACCATGGCAACTTGTCACTCAAGAGAAGCATGCTAAATTAGAGTACATTGGAATGGATGATAATGGTGAATTGATTTTAGATGATCTTGATAAATATTTGGCAACAGGTAAAGTTAAACTTGTAACTTTTAGTTTAATGTCTAATGTTCTTGGAACCATAACTAATGCTAAAAAAATTATTGAAAAATGTAAAGCAGCAGGAGTTCTTACTCTGATTGATGGTGCACAAGCAGTACCTCACATGAAAGTAGATTTAGAAAAATTAGGTTGTGACTTTTTTGCATTTTCTGGTCATAAAATGCTTGGACCTACTGGAATTGGTGTTTTATGGGTCAAAAAATCAGTTCTTGAAACCATGAGTCCTTTTCATGGTGGAGGTGATATGATTAGAGAGGTTCACAAGTATGAAACTACGTGGAATGATTTGCCATACAAATTTGAAGCAGGAACTCCTAATATTGCAGATGTTGTGGGATTGGGCGCTGCAATTGATTACCTTACTAAAATTGGCATGGATAATGTACGTGAACATGAAATTGAATTAACAAAATATGCAATTGAAAAATTATCTCAAGTTAAGGGACTGCATATCTATGGCACAAAAGATATTTCAAAACGTGGTGGGGTTATTTCATTTAATTTTGCAGATGTACATCCGCATGATGTTGCACAAATCATTGACGAGGAAGGAATTGCAGTTAGATCTGGACATCATTGTGCACAGGTACTAATGGAAAGATTAAACGTTGCAGCTACTTCAAGAGCTAGTTTTTACATTTACAATACTAAACAAGACATTGATATTCTGGTAAATTCATTAAATACTGTGGCAAAGGTGTTCAAATTATGAGTAGCAATGCAGATATTTATCACGAAATGATCGTTGATTATTCAAGAAATCCCATTAACTATGGTGAAATTGAAAATCATGATGTAACATTTCATGATTCTAATCCTCTATGTGGGGATAGTATTGATATTGACATGAAAATTGACGACAACAAAGTATCTGACATTAAATTTCATGGAAAAGGATGCGCAATTTGCATGGCTTGTTCTTCTGTTCTAACAGAAATTACTAAAGGTAAGAGTATTGAAGAAGCAAGAGCAATTGAAAAAAATGATGTTTTAAGTGAGTTGGGTCTTGAACATCTTCAGGCAGTCCGAATCAAATGTGCATTACTTTCTCTAAAAGTACTCAAATCTGCACTTTATACTTACATTGGTAAGAATCTAAAAGATTCTGAAGATGTGGATAAACTAAAAGAAGAGGCAGCAAATCTGTACTAGTATGAGTGATTTTACTCCTACAGTGCCAATTGAAATTCAAATACGAAAAATAATCTTTGAAAAATTTAATGATGTTGATACAAATTTTACAAACGATGCAATTTTTGAAATTCTTAAAACAAATGGGGATATCGACCCTTCGTGGATAATAGATGACACTGAATCTTTTTTCAATGAATTATGTGATTCTGGACTTGCAAGAAATATTGGCCAAAACTTTACTACGATATATCTAAAACTATTTGATCCTATTGAAAAACATCATTGTGATTCATGTGGTAATGACGTTCATCTGGGACCTTCTGAAGAAAAAAAATGCCCTAACCCTTCTTGTAAGTCTGCTATCTAGATCTGTATTTTATCGCGGCATCTTCTAATGCTTTAATCATTGGTAGTTTTTCTCCTGTAAGATAAAGGACAAGAGCTCCTCCTGCTGTACTTACGTGATTAATTTTATCTGCTAATCCTTGTTGTTTTAATGCTGTTGTGAGATGTCCTCCACTTACAATTGTTGTTGCCATTGAATTTGCAACTGCTTGCAACAATGCTTTTGTCCCATAACTGAAATTTTCTTTTTCAAAAAATCCTGCAGGTCCGCTGATAAATACAGTTCCTGCCCCTGCAATAAGTTTTGAATAATATTCTACTGTTTTTGGTCCTAAATCAAATATTTTATCTCCTTTTCCCATCTCTCTAACATCCATCTCTACTCTTTCTCCATCTTTATCGATTGCAATATCTACAGGAGTTGCAAATACATCTGGGTATTCACCAATTAGTGAATGTGCTTTTGCCACTACTTCTTCTTCTCTTTTTATTCCCATTGGAGATTTGATTCTAGCTTGTGCTCTCATGAACACATTTCCAATTAATCCTGTTAATAGAACATGATCTGCACGACCATTCTGAATTAATAATCTGATGGCCTCTAATCTGTCTGGAATTTTAGAACCTCCTAAAACGATTACGTGAGGTGCTTTTGCCACTGTCATTATTTCATCAAGATTTCTGACTTCTCTTTCTACAATTCTTCCTGCACAGGCTGGAAGTACTTGTGGGAACCCTACAATTGATGGATGTGATCTGTGTGCACTAGGAAATGAATCCAATACCACAAGATCAAACAATTTTGATAGACGAGAAACCATGATTGTTTTTGCTGCGTTCTCTGGTGTAAATTCATAATTTTCTTCAGCACATAATCGAAGATTGTCTAATAGTAAAATATCTCCACTTTCTAAATTTTTAATTGCATTTTGTGCTGCTTCTCCAATTGTATCTTCTACATATTTTATCTCTCTTCCCATTAATTTTTCAAGGACTTTGGCATGTTTATCCATCCCAGTGTATTCATTATTTCCAACTCTTCCTTGATGTGAACCGATGACCACTTTAGCTTCTTTTAATGACTCAAGGGTTTCAATTGCCTCTTCAATTCTTTTTGTTCCTGAAATTTCTAGAGTTTCAGGATTTATTGGACAATTCATATCAACTCGCAAAAAAACCGTCTTGCCTTTTAGGTCAAAATCGTCTAGTGTGAGTACCTTCACGATTTGTCTATTGCCCACTTGGTTAAATTCTTTAGCCGATCAGAAATATTTTCTATATTTTTCTTTCAAAACTTATCTATTGACAAAAATTAAAAGACATGTGTTTGAGGTTTCTATAATTGCAGAATTGGCTTTTTGATATTAGGTCTCGTTCTTTTGTTCTACTAACCATTTTATTTTTAATACTTACAGCAATTGTATATTTTAGAATTTCAGAAAGTTTTGATCAAAATGTGATCTTGTTTTTTTCTGAAAATGTTGGAAACCCTTCACTTGATCTCATAATGCAATCCGTCACTGAAAGTGGAGAGGCCCTCTGGATGTTGGGTTTTGCAATTTTGGTCTTGCTGATTCCTAAAACCCGAAGAGTGGGGATTACATTAATGATTTTGATTGTCATTTCTACTCTATTGACTGGATATGTAAAATGCGGTGTTGATAGAGACAGGCCTGATTTTGAATATGCCTCTGTGCCTTTTCCTGTGCCTGTTAGCAAGGATACCTTTGCTCTCTTTTGTGAGGGTGGTTATGATGCATCATATCCATCTGGTCATGCTGCAAGATCAATGATTTTTGCTATTATTATTGGATATGCCCTTTCTGAAAGATTCCCTCGTGGAGCATATCTGATGTTTTTGTATCCCTTTTTGATTTCGATTAGTCGATTATATGTCTTAGAACATTATCCCATGGATGTAATTGGAGGAACTGTAATTGGAGTAATGCTAGCTGGAGTCATGGCAAAAAGAACAAAACTCTACAAAATCTTTGACAAGTCAAAAACCTAATTCTGTCAATCTTTCTCTATGAATTAGAACTATTGCATAATGATTATCATCATGATGATATGTCCAATATTTGATATCTCTATCTTCTTTTTTTTGTCTTAACCCCGTTGTAATGCCTGTCGTAACAGAATATCCAATTCTTTTTGCAATTTTTGATTCTTTTGGCATTAGAACTTTGTATCCTTCTTTTTTTCCTTTGAATCCTAAATTTACCATATCTTCAACTGCCATAACTGCATCTTTTTCATCTTTTAGATCATATGTTTTTGATATTGGCAAATCTTTTGGATGAAATTCCATATTATTTCTTACTTCTTTTTACTAATATTTTTTAAAAATATGTTTTTAGCGATCAAATTAAGTTAATTTTCTTAACTTGAAAGTCAAATCATGATTATGTCCACCACTTAACCGACTCTTTTGTCTTGATTCAATCATTGGCATCATTAGAAAAACTAGTCGTTCAATTAAGAGAAAAGAAACAAGAAGCAACCAAATTACGAAAAAAAGCTGAAGATCAACTCAAAGAGTTTCGATCTGCTGAAAAACGTTCTTCCTCCGGATTACAATCTTTGGATAAAAAAATTGAATCTGAAAAAGAGGAATCTTCTGATGTTTCTACTGTTCTAACTAGGAAAAATTCTCAATTGGAGAGTATTGCTAGATTAGTGGCTGCAGCAGAAGAACGCCTTGCTAGAGAAAAAGAGGCCATTGAACAGGCTGAACAAGAAATCGAATTTGCTGAAAACCCCTTAGAAAAACAAAATGCTGAGGCTAGATTACGCTCATTAAACAATCATGTGGATGAATTAGTTGAAGAAATAAAGAATAGACAAAAAACTGCAAAAAAAATTTCAGATGATGTTGACAATTACTCTGATATTAAATCAAAAATAGTATCAAAAATACAAAAACAAACAAAATCAAAACCTTCTTTGCGTGAAACAAAAACCGCAAGTCACAAAGCAGCACAAAAATTACTTAAAGAAGTGGAAAGGCGAATAAAAACCGAAGACTCTGTCCAAAAATCATTAGAAAAAGCATCTTTAAAATTAAAAGAACTGTTAGCAAATAGAAAAAAATCTACTGCAAAGAAAAAGACTGCAGCTAAAAAGAAACCTGCAAAGAAAAAGACTGCAGC
>NZ_JAILWA010000007.1 GCF_025699255.1 Nitrosopumilus sp.
GACTGCAGCTAAAAAGAAACCTGCAAAGAAAAAGACTGCAGCTAAAAAGAAACCTGCAAAGAAAAAGACTGCAGCTAAAAAGAAACCTAGGAGATAGTTGTTCTAATCAAACTAATGTTTTATTCTAATAAATTACCCTTTAACTTACTTGATTTGTTTTAATATGAAAAAACGTGGATTAGTTATTGCAATTATTGGTTTAACATCTATTGCAATTATTTGTGGTTTGTTTTTAATGAATAATAATTCTGACACTCCTGAAATTTCTCAAACTTCTAATTCTACACAATGGACTCTGGTAAAAAATTCTGGCTCTATTTTTCATGTATTTATTCCTGCCATTTCTGAAAATAATTCTAATCCTCCTTCCAACTTAAAATTTGAATTAAATCCTGAAAATAATTTGCTGTATGATGAAATTCGGTATGATTCTACCCAAAATGCGATTGTAGTGTTGCCTCTTTTCACAGCATCGGCATATTCTAATCCTGGATTTTATTCATATTATACTGGAAATTGTGATGAATCTTGTTTAACTGTCCCTTTAGTTTCACACTGGAAATTTACATCAAGTGAAGCTGCAATTTTGACATTTGAGTTATTGGAATATCCTTTCACAAATGATTATTTGATATCTAAAAATCCTGAAATATTAAATCAATATGACGCTGTATTTTTATTACATAATGAGTATGTAACTAAATCTGAATTTGATGCAATATTGAATCACCCTAATGTAATCTATCTTTATCCCAATGCATTATATGCAGAAGTAATTTTGAATTCTGATGATACTATCTCTTTAGTTAAAGGTCATAATTACCCTTTAGATGAGATTAAAAATGGATTCGATTGGGAATTTGATAATTCTCCATTGGAATACGATACTGATTGTAATAATATAGAATTTTATGAAATTGATAATGGTTGGATGCTTAATTGCTATCCTGAAAATGGCTTTGATGTAAATCCCAAATTTTTAAAATCTTTGAAAGATTTTTGAAATAATTTTATTTTGGAATTGATTTTCATTCATTTCTGTATGTATGTCAGGAAATATAAAATAAAATAAAATGAATCTAGTTTCTATACTTATTGAGGATTAACATCCATCTTACCAAATTTACCTTTGGTTAGAGATACTTCTCCTTTGAACTCATTTGTATATCCATTTGTGATAACAACTGTATCTCCTACATTTACTGCTTTGATATCGTCTGCCCACAAAGTGAGTTTCATTTGGTCATCTTCAGTTTCACCGTTAGAAATTACTGCATCGCAGACATCTACTGTACCGCCACTTTTTAGATTGACAGTTCTAGGTTCTCCTTTGCTTTTAACAACAGCTTCAACATTAACTCCACTTCGCATTTTTTTTGCTTCGGAAATTGGTATGAATTCTGACATTGTTTTTGAAACCATTTTGCATGATTATAAGCTTTGTCAAATAATTGCCGTAAAATGGATCAGATTTTTAATTGTCTGAAATAGTAATCGAGAAATATCGGTCTATATTCAATCTCATTGCAGAGGTATCGAAGCCCGGTCAACCGAGAGGGACTCAAGATCCATCCAATAGGAAATCCCTTCTCTCAGGAGTTCGTGGGTTCAAATCCCACCCTCTGCACTAAATTTTCATTAAAATGAATTATTTTTGAAAAATTCTTGTAATTATGCTACAATTGTCTTTACTTTTGTAATTGAATGATCTGAAATCTGTTTATGCATGTCTGCAAGTTGGTCGTCCTTGAAAGATAGATTGCATCTATAACACTTCCAAACCATCTCAGACATGATTGTGTTAGGCATAAATTGCTTATAAGGATATTGCATGATTGATCCAATTTCTTACAATACATGATCATTGTTTTTAAAAAAATGTAATTTTTATAATTTTTTAGATCATAATGAAATTTTTTCATGACTAAATATGGATCCAAGGGTTTAGAAGATGAAAAAGTGATATGATTTTTGAAAGATGTTCGATATTTTTGAAATTTTTGGTAAATTTTCTTATTTTGGGATATTTCTTGTATTGATTGGAGTTAATGCATCTCCTATTCTTATGCCTCCAAGCTGGATTATTTTGACGTCATTTTATCTACTTGACCCTGCTTTGAATATTATAATTCTCTCTATGGTGGGAGCAACAGGAGCTACTCTTGGCAGATTTATTCTTAAACAGATTAGTGTTATTTTTAGAAGATTTGTTGCAGAAGAACAAAAATCAAATCTTGATGTGATTGGAGATTACCTTAATCAAAAAAAATACGGTTATGTGATTGCATCTTTTCTATTTGGTGCAACACCACTTCCAAGCAATATGCTGTTTATTGCTTATGGTTTAATGCGTGCAAAAAGCTTAGGTATCTATATTGGATTTTGGTTTGGTAGAACTATTTCGTATATTGTAATGATTTATTCTGGTAATGCCGTATTGACTCCTTTCTTGGAATTGTTTGAGGATCGTCTAACTGGAATTTTATTAATTGATGGTGCAGGAATAGGATTGATAATTCTTTTTGCCTCTATCAATTGGACCCTTTTAATTACTCAAAGAAAATTAAAATTTGTCAAACCAAAAATATGGAGATTCTAAATGAATGTGATTGATTCTCTCAAAAATGAGATTAAAGAGATGATGGATAACGATCCTGCACATGATTTTGAACACATAATGAGAGTATACAAAAATGCTCAAAAACTATGCAAACAAGAAAAAGTAAACAAAAAATTAGTTCTTTGTGCTACGCTACTACATGATGTTGTCTCTTACCCTAAATCAGACAATCGTTCAAAAAATTCCTCTATTGAAAGTGCAAAAAAATCTAAAACCATATTAAAAAAATATAACTTTTCAAAAGAAGAAATTATTATAATTTCAGATGCTATTCGTGATCATAGTTTTTCCCAAAATAAAATCCCTGTTACAATTGAGGGAAAAATACTTCAAGATGCTGATAGACTAGATGCATTAGGGGCCATAGGGATTGCAAGAGTTTTTGCTACTGGAGGTTCACTAAAACGACCACTATACAATATTGATGACCCGTTTTGTAAATCAAGAAATGTAAATGACAAAGTTTGGACCGTGGACCATTTTTATCAAAAATTACTAAAATTGGAATCTTTGATGAATACAAAATCAGGAAAAATAGAAGCAAAAAAGAGAACTAAGGTTCTCAAAGAATTTCTAAGACAACTTCGACAGGAAATTTAGGCATACAATTATTGATAATCAATTAATGTGGCGATATATGTGTGAATTCTAGTGTTTGGGAAATGGGATTTAAAAAATGACTACTGAATCTGATGAATATGAAACAATAATGATTGAATCAAAAGTAAGAGAAGGGGTTTTTCATAAAGTTGTTAAAGACTTGAAAAGTGGAAAAGCTGTTTCTTGTTCCTGTAAATGTTGGAGTAAAGGCAACAAACCATGTGTTGGCATGAGAACCATTGGTTATGAATAATAAATTTGTGGAATAATTTTACACACAAAATCTATCACAAAGCCAAAATTTAGCCATAATCTACATATCTGTCGTATCGTGTTTCAATTTCTTTATTTTCTCCCGCCTTTATTTTCTCATATTCTTCATTCTTTCTAAAGTTGATGTATTTTGTAATGTCTGCAAATTCTTCTTCTTCTGGGTATGATCCAAAGACCGGCTCGATTAATTTTAAATATTCTATGGTTTTTTCTCTAAATTCTTCTCTAGTCGGTTTTTTGATACCTTTCATTCTAAACCATACTGCAGTCCAACTTGCCCCTACAATATGTGGCAATAAATCAAATGCCCTTTGAATTTCAAAACGTTCATCGTTTCTCATGGTTCTTGAAGGAATTTGGAAGCTGATTTTGCAAAATATGTTACTATCATATCTGCTCCTGCTCTTTTGATGGAATGTAAAATTTCTAAAGTAATGTCTTTTTCATTCACATATCCTAATTGTGATGCTGCTTTTACCAAAGCATATTCTCCAGAAACACTGTATGCCGAAACTGGTACATTGTATTTTTTTCTAGTTTCTGCAATCAAGTCCAAATATGATAATGCAGGTTTTATCATGACAATGTCTACTCCTTCTTCAATATCTGTTTCTACTTCCATCATTGCTTCTCTTGCATTTGTAAATGGAACTTGGTATGTTTTTCTATCTCCAAACTTTGGAGCACACTCTGCTGCGTCTCTAAATGGTGAATAAAAGTTTGAACGATGTTTTGCAGAATGTGACATAATTGAAACATCTGTAAATCCTTCTTTGTCAAGTGCTTTTCTAATTGCAGCAACTTGTCCATCCATCATGGCCGAAGGTGACACTGTATCTACTCCTGCTTTTGCTTGACTAACAGCAATTTTTGCTAGAGTATCTAAACTGATATCATTATCTATTTTATCTCCTTGAATAATGCCACAATGTCCTGTAGATGTAAATTGACATAGACAAACATCTGCCATGATTACGATTTTATCTCCAAATTCTCCCCTGATCTGTGAAATTGCTTTTTGAACAATTCCATTATCGTCAAATGCTGAACTCCCTGCTTCATCTTTTTGTGATGGAATCCCAAATATCATAATTGCAGGAATTCCTAAATCGATAATTTTTTGAACTTCACCGTTTACATCCCCTAATGGTAATCTTTCAATCTCTGCCATCGATTCCACTTTTACTCTTTCTTTCAAATCCTCTTGAACAAATACTGGACAAATGAAATCTTTTGGGGAAAGAGTAGTTTCTTGTATTAATTCTCTCATTTTACCTGACGTTCTTAGTCTACGAAGTCGTCTAGTTGGAAATGACATGTTACAATTCCTTTTAGCTAAAATATAATCCTAGTCTGCCTGATTCTGTTTTTTATAGTCAAATAATTTACTGGCCAACTCTACAACATCTGGTTTACCTTGCTCTGATGCTTTTCTTATGTTATTCATTGGAGTTGCAACTATGCTTTCAACCACTGCTTTGGTTAACTCTTCAATAATTTTGATTTTCTTTTCATCTTTTTCATCTAACATTTGAAGTGCTTTCTGTAATTCTTTTTCTCTGAGATTCTCTATGTTCTTGAATACATCTTTTACCAGTGGTTCTGCATCTAATCTTTTCATTGAGGCTTCTAATACAGAAACCTCCTCATTAATTATATTTTCAACGGTTTTTACCTTGTTTAATCGTGCATTCATGTTCTTTTCTACCATTTCTGCAATTTGATCTAAATTCATAAGTTTGACCCCTCCAATGGTTGCTACTTTTTCATCTACTGTTCTAGGATTTGATAAATCTAAAATCATCATTCCTTTATCCTTATTTTTCATAGCTTCTGTGATTCTTTCATTAGTTACTAGAAAATATGGTGCAGTGGTTGCAACAAAGATTACATCATAATTATCAAATCCTGAAAGAACTGCTTCAAATTTAATTGGATTGCCTCCCATTGTTTCACAAAATGTTTCTGATCTTCCAATTGTTCTACTTGTAACATCAAATGCATATCCACGCCTCTGCAATGATTTGGCTACTAGTGTAGATACTTCACCCGTTCCAATAAGGAGAACTTTTTTTGTTTTTAATTCATCAATATTCTCTTCTGCTAGTTTGACTGCCATGGAACCTACAGAAATTCCTCCTGCACCAATTCCACTTGAATTCCTTATTCTTGTTCCAATTCTAATTGCTTTGTCAAATAGTGTGTTAAGATGCTGTCCTGATGCTTTTACTTCTCTGGCAAAAGTAATGGAATTTTTTATTTGACCTAGGATTTGTTCCTCGCCTAATACCATGGAGTCTAACCCTGATGTCAATTTCAACAAATGGTGTAACGCTTCTTGATTTTCTACAAATTCCACATTTTCATTAAATGCCTCTTCTTCTAGTCCTGTAATTGTGGCCCATGTTTTTTTGATTTTCTCTAAATTTTGAGTTTTAGATTTGCCAAAAAGTTCTATTCTGTTACATGTTTGAATAATGACACATTCGTCTAACCCTGAATCTTCTTTAAATTGCTCATATGCATTATCCAAATCTTTGATTGTAAATTGTTCTAAAATGTGGATTGGAGCATTACGAAAAGTTACACGTGCATTGATGATGTTTTGATTCATTTCCAGTTCCTCAATATTGTGATTGCTCGCTTTTCGGCTTTTTTTACCTGACCGTCTTTTATTAACTGATCAATCTCATTATCACTCATGATATTACGCAGGCATTTTCTTCTTTCTTCTTGGGTGAGTATGGTTTCTTTGGCTATTTTTCTAGAAATTTTTTGGATTTTGATTTGAGCAATATCTTCATTTGTTATGATTTTTTTGAAAACTTTCTCCGATCTGTCTTTAATTTTTTTGGCCATTGCCGGACTCTTGCCTCCTGTAAAAATTGCAATCTGTATCATATTTTGAAAATCTATTATTGCTGGGTTTGAAAAATCGCTTTCATCTGGATTATCTGAACTGTAAACAAGGATTTTTTTCTTTTTTGCGTCTGTTATGATTTTTTGATTTATTTTTTTATCATCTGTAGTTGTCATTATCAAATCTGGTTTAAATTCTGAAATAAATTTCGTATTTGAAATTTTTTGTTTTACAAATTTTATTTTCTTTGTTTTTACAAATTTGTTAATTTGAGAATTAATTAAATCACTGATTACTATGATGCTGCACTCTTGTTTTATTATGGAGTTGACTCTTTTTTCTGCCTCTTTTCCTCCTCCTATGATGATTACCTTTTTTCCTTGAAGATTAAAATCGACTATCATCGATCAAAGGGTCTATAGTTTCTATTTATGTATTAAAAATTAAAGCCTGGGATTCTAGCTACATTTTTAATTGAATGGCCAAGTTATTGAGTTATTGACTTCAATGGATGAATCTGATAAAGAACTTCTAAATGAAATTCAATGGACTTTTCCACTTGTGACTAGACCTTTTGATGCCATTGCTAAAAAATTTGATACTACTCCTGAAGAAATCAAATCTAGATTAAACCAATTAAAAGAAACTGGGGTTTTAAGACAGCTCAGTGCTATCTTTGATACAAGAAAACTTGGTTATACTAGTTCTTTAGTTGCAATGGAGATTGAAGATGATAAACTAGAATATGTTGCAAGTCAAATCAATCGCCATCCTGGTGTTAGTCATAATTATGAACGAGATCACCAATTCAACCTTTGGTTTACTTTGGCAGTTCCTCCAGGTTCTGATTTGAAAGAAGAATTAGAAAAATTCAATGTTCTAAAAGGAATTAAAAAAGTTAGAATGCTTCCCACTTTACAATTATTCAAAATTGGTGTAAAACTTGACATGGTTGATGAAAAGAAACATGATGTAGCCCCAACTGAGGAGAAAAAAGAAATTAAAAATGTAAAATTTGTTCCAACTGAAGAAGATAAAGACTTTATTCGTGAATTACAAAAAGATATGGATATTATTGATGAGCCTTTTGTAAATGCAGCAAAGAATCTTGGAATTACTGAAAATGAATTATTTGCAAAAATGAAGCATTACGAAGATATTGGTGTAATGAGGAGATTTGCAGCTATACTGAGACATAGACAAGTTGGGTTTACTGCAAATGGGATGATTGTTTGGAAAGTCCCTGAAGATAGAATTAACAAAGTTGGAGAAACTTTGGGCTCCTTCCCTCAGGTAAGTCACTGTTATGAACGACCAACATATGCTGATTGGCCATACAATGTATTTTCTATGATCCATTGTAAAACACATGAAGAGGCAAATGAAATGGCAAAAACCATTCAAGACCAAATACATGTTGACGAATACAAAATATTATTCAGCTCGCGTGAATTCAAGAAAACCCGTGTTGAATACTTTGTAGAAAATTCTTTTAGTTTAGAAGAAACTGTTCCTGCTTCTTAGAATTCATTCTCATCATGTCCTACCACATGGATTGTACAAAAATACTCATCATTCATGTTGCAGTAGTATAGAGAATCTTCTCCGCACTCTTTACATGGCGGTTTTTTATCCAATTCTGATAATTTTGTATGATACACTTTACTTCTTGATGTGATGTTTGAATTTTTGTAAATTCTGGTGATGTTTGAATAATATTCTAATTCTTCAGGGTTGAGAGTTTGTTTGTTTTTAATTTTTTTAATCATGGTTTCCCATTTTTTATATTTGCCAATTTTGGCAAGTTTCATTTTTTCAATTATCTCAACAGTTTTTTCTGAATCTATAGAATTGTTCATCTGTGATTAATTTGCTTGAGGTGTTGCTTTTAATTCGTACGAAGGCCAAGTATTGTACAATTCTTCCACCTCTTTCATATCTGAATCTGAAATATATTTTCCATCTGACATTTGGGCATAATTTACAATTTCCTCTTCACTGATCATTGTTGGAAGTACTGTTGCAAATCCTTTTTTTGTCATCATAAATTTCATTGCAAATTCTGTAATATTTAATCCGTTTCTCTCTGCAATTGGCCTGAATTGCTCTACTTTTTCCAGTGATGCTTTGAGCCATTCTCTTTTTCTAACTGCTCTATGATCGTTATCGTCAAATTTTGTATCTGCATTTACTTTTCCTGTTAAAATCCCTGATGCTTCAGGAACTCTGACTAAAATTCCAACATCTTTTTCTACAGCTTTTTCCATTAGTTCATTTCCTGGTGTTTGTTCCAATATGTTGTAAACAGTTTGAACTGCACTAAGATTTGGTTTATCCATTGCTTCCATACCTTCTTGCGTCCATCCAATTGCAGGACCTAGGGCCACCTGATATGTTTTGATAGTTCCCTCTTTGATGAAACTATCTAGTAAATTGAAAATAGAATCATTTCTTACATCTTTCAATTTTGGATTATGTACACCATACATGTCAACATGATCTGTTTGCAATCTCTCTAGACTATTTCTTAATGCCATTCTTGTATAATCTTCATCAAATCTTTGTGGAAGTTCTTTGTGTCCTATTTGTTCAACTTCACTGAAATCATAACCATACTTTGTCGAAATAACAATCTCGTCTCTCATATCTTTGAATACTTCTCCAATTAACTTCTCGCTAAGTCCTTTACCGTACAAATCCCCTGTCTCAAAGAAATTAATTCCTACATCGTAAGCTTTCTTGAGCATTATTTTTGCTTCATCTTCTTCAATCTTTTTGCCCCACCAATCAAGAGCAATTGCCCATGCCCCAAATCCTATCTCTGAGATTTCGATATCTGTTTTTCCCAGTTTGTTGTATTTCAAAACTATTTTTTGATCTGAAATTTCATCATTTATGTTTATCCAAGATTTGCACTCATGATATTTGATTTTTAAATTATCTGAAGGATTATCCCAAACTGGATATCATTGGGACAATGTCTTTTTTCACACACACTATCATAGGAATGTCGTTTTTAACATATGATGATACTTGTGTCTCTCTCAAATCCATAATTAGATCTTGAAAATCTCTAATATCATCTACCTCAAATGCAAGCATGAAATCTTCATCATGAATTCCAAATGAGTATGTTGTGTTGAGAACAACTTGTGGATATTTTTTACTCACTTCTATATGCTCATCCATTATTTCCTGACGTTTTTCTTTTGGAAGCAGGTACCATTCTCTTGTCTTAGTGAATGGATACACTATGACATGTTTTTTTGGATCAGTTCCAGTTACAAATCCATGGGCTTTTTGTTCTTGTACATAAAGAGATGGTCTTGTACATGACAAATATGTCCTAGAAGGAATAATGTATTTTCCAAATACTGTTTTGTAAATTTTTTCTATTACTTTTTGAATTTCTTCTACAGATTTCGCTGCAAACCAAAATAAAAAGTCTGCATCGTCTCTTAATCCTAAATTGGAATATGATCTAAACATAATTCCTGAATTATTGATTACATTTTCAACTTCTTTTGCAGATTCTTCTTTTGCCAGGTCTGCCATCCATCTCCATTTAGGGTCTACTTTGAAAAATGAGAAATTAAAATAATATTGATTGTTTTCTTCTGACATGTATTTTTCAATTTTGAAACCCTATTTAAACAAAAACTAGATTTTCTATTGTTGAATTTCAATGATCTTCTCAGATGATTTGTGACCTGATTTAATTTGGATTAAAGATGTTGATGTTTTGAAATGCTTGGCAATTTTTTTCATGATTTCTTTGTTTGCTTCTCCTTTGATGGGTTTTGATTTTATCCCAATCTTGATTTCATTATTTTTAATTTCTAAAAATTCTTTAGAAAATTCTACATGAACTTTGTAAATCAATAGTTTTTTAGAAAATTGTCTGTTTAAAATTGGTTAGGCTGATTGTTCTAAGGCCCATTCATAACCTTCTGCTTCTAATTTATCTGCAAGTGCTGCATCTCCTGTTTTCAATACTTGTCCTTTTGCAAACACATGAACAAAATCTAACTTGTCTAAGAATTTCAAAATTCTCGCATAGTGAGTAATTATGATTACTGTTGCATCTTTGGTAGATACTTTACTAATTGCCTGTGCTACAGCTTGCACTGCGTCAATATCTAATCCTGAATCTGGTTCATCTAAAATGGATATTTTTGGTTTTAATACTGCCATCTGTAAAACTTCTGCTCGTTTTTTCTCTCCTCCTGAAAAGCCTTCGTTAAGATACCTGGAAAGAAATTCTTCTCTTAATCCTACTTTTTCTAAATTCTCTTTAAGGTATTTTTGAAATTCTCTAACTGTAATGAATACTTCTCTGTCATCTCCTTCGAGAGCTTTACTTAGAGAATTGTAAGCTGTTCTTAAGAAATGGGAAAATCCTACTCCTGAAACTTCTGTTGGGTATTGAAATCCTAAGAATAGTCCTTTTTTTGCTCTTTCATCTGCAGTTAAATCTAAAATGCTTTCACCATCTAACAAAATATCTCCTTTAGTGACTTCATATTTTGGATGTGCAAGTAATGTGTAAGCTAATGTACTTTTACCAGAACCGTTTGGTCCCATAATGGCATGTACTTCTCCTGGACCTGTTTTCAAATTGACTCCTTTTAGAATCTCTTTTCCTTCTCTTGATACATGAAGATCTTTGATTTCTAAGACTGCCATGTTGCAATTCGCTTTGATTCTCTATATAATACCGACGAAATTTAGCTAATCCTAATCGTGATTTTTGATAATAAAATGAAAAGAGGGGGGGGGTATGATTAATTGGCCAGAGATGGTCTCAAAGTAATTTTGAGTTTGTAGCATGTTAGAATTTCTTTACATCTGTTTCTGATAGTAACTTCTGTAACTCCTGCAATACTTGACACGTCTCTTTGCAAGACATTTTGTCCAAGTAGAACAGATGCTACATACAGATATGCTGCGGCAATTCCGTTTGGAGCCTTTCCATCCGCAATACTGCTGTCTTTGGTTTTTTCAGCAATTTCTAAGGCTAGTCTTTCAACTCTAACCTCAGTTTGTGTCATATTTGCTATCTTTGAGATGTATTTGTCCATGGTTACAACTGGTGCATGTAATTGTCCCATTTCCATCACCATGGTTCTATAGTATCTAGCTGCAAGCTTTGATTTTGATTTAACATCTTTTGCTGGACAAATTCCTCGGCAAATTTCTTCTAATGATCTTACTACGTCACATTGTTTGCATGCCATGTAAATTGTAGCTGCAGTAATGCTAACTACTGATTTTCCCTTCACATCAACATGTCCATCCAAGTTTCTGTATATCATAGATGCAGTTTCCAAAACATTTTTTGAAAGATTTAGACCGTCACATGTTTCTCCCATTTTTGTTAAAACATTTGCCAATCGTCTCTCTCTAGGTGAGGAAACTCTTACTCTTTGTTGCCATTTTCTGAGATTGTGCATTTGATTTGCGACATCGTGGTTGATTGTTTTTCCACTAAAGTCTTTTGCACTAATTGAAATCTCAGTTGTTATTCCCAAATCATGTTGAGAATATGTTGTTTGTCCGGTTGCTCTTGCTAGCTTCATTTTGTCTTCGAAGTTTGAGCTAATTGTTTCTGGGCCAAAATCTGCTATCTGATCATCGACTACAACGCCGCAACCAGAACAGATAATTTCACCATTCTGCATGTCATCTACTAATGTAGATTTACATTCAGGACAGTTTTGTTTTTCTAGTACGTTCAATTTTTTCTTCTCCTAAATTTTTTTGATTTGTTAGCAGGAGATTCTTGAGATGCGAAAACATTTTTGCCAATGTATTTTTTGATATTGTTTGTTAATGGCGTTGCTGATGCATATGGTCTACTTACTGGACCTATCAGTTCATTTACTTTTGCAACTCTAGTTCCTCTTTCGTCACAGAGTATTTGTCCTTCAACTAATTCTGTTGATAGTTGAATGATTACCCTACCACTACCGGCTAGGTGCATTATTTCGCCTACCTCCTGCAATTAGAATTACTAATCATCGTATTCTTTTCATAGACTTCTGTCAACTTTACTTTAGCTAAGAGCTAGAATTGATTTTATTTTGACTGTTTGGATCTTTTTGCCACAAGCTTCTCTGAAATCTTGTTAAGAATTTTTGTCTTGGAGGATCCTTTTGGTACAATAACATATCCTGACCTAACAAATGGTCTTTTTGGAAATCTTACTTTATCATCTGATTCTGTTATTTCTAATCCACTAGCTTTCGTTGCATCCATCAATTCTTTTAATGAAGGGTCAAAAACACATTTTTCTAATCCAACTCTGCGACCTTTAGATTTTTTTAAATTCTTGTTGAAATAATCCAACCAGATTACGACATGCTCGTAATCTTTCATTTTATTCCTTTAGTAAAATTGCGTTGACGATTCCGTTTTGTCCTGGTTTTGAAACAACTCTGCATTTGCCTTCTGCTGTTTCTAGAATTGCACCTTTTGTAATGATGCCACGTCTTTTGTAATCGTTGTTTGTATCATTCTCTAAAACTTTGAGAATTTTTGATTTCTTCACTTTAGCTTCGCCTGTTGCTAAATTAACAAAATCAATTGACTTTAATGCTGTTTTTTTATTATCTCCACGAACTCTTCTTGTAACTGTAACTTGTGCAGCATTAATTGGTTCATTGGGATATCTATCAGTTTCATATTTTCTTCTAATTCTTAATGGAACTCTTCTACCACCAGTGATTTTACTTGTTGCTAAATTCTCTACGGATTTTCTCACGAAATGATCTCTGAACTACTCTAATTTATACAAAACGCAAAAAACTAGCCATAAAGTAAAAAATCTACTTAGTTTACTTCTGTGGTCATTTGAGGAGTTGCTGTTTGTCTGTTGGCTGTTTTTCTTACTTTGGAGAATAATCTTTGTTTTAGATCTTCAACATCTCCTTGAATACCAAAATATTTCTGAAACTTTTCAGTTGTAGTGTAAATTTTTAATCGCCCTACATTTTGATGTGTGATGTAGTCTAGTTGTCTTAATTCTTTGAGATGTGCATAAACTCCAGATCCTCTTGTTTCAACAAGTTGTTTTGAAGAAATAGGTTGCATGTATGCAATATATGATAATGTCTTTAGTGTTGCGTTTGGAAGAACAGGTTTTGATGCATATCTTTTAACTGTTGCACTATATTCTGGTTTTAATTGCATAACATATGATCCATCTGGAAGAATAACTATTTCTAATGCTTTGAATGCTGACTTGGTTTTTTTCATTATGTTTTGAAGTAATTCTGTTGTTTTTGTTCTGGATTCTGTGCCTGAAGCCCTTATGATGTCTTCTATTCTTAATGGTCTTCCAGCTGAATATAGGGCAGCTTCTATTCTTGCTGTTGCTTCATCCATATTTTCAATTTTTGCCATTATTCATTTCCTCAATTTGTTAATTCTTCTTTCATGATGATAATTTTGATATCGTCTTCTACTTGCTCAAGATCTACCTTTTGATCTCTTGCCAAGAACAATGCTGCAAAGAAACATCTGATTGAATCCACTTGGTCAAGGTCTGCAATAATATCTTGTAACAATCCAAATCCCGTAGGTGTTAATTTTTTCATTATCAAATCCTCGTATTTTCCTATGATGCTCTCCAGAGAAATAAAATATTCTTGAAAGTCTGGTGCAACAATTGGTTCAATCTCTAATTGTTTATTTCTTCTTGATTGTGGGTTTGCAATAGTTCCTATGAGATTTTGTAGCAGTCCCAAAAGATCATCCAAAGATACTGGATATGTTGATTCGTGTCTGTAAGGAATGTCGATTAATTCAATATCGACATCTGTTCTTTGATGCATTGGTTTTTTCTCCATAGCTGCTTTTTGTAAAGCAAAAATACTTTCTACTTTCATTCTGTAAATTAATGATGATGATAATGCAGCCATCCCAGCTACTTTGAGATCTTTCTTACCTGTTTTTTCAAGAATCTTAATTAACAAATTTAGAATTTGGATTAGGTCAATCTCCCAAACATCTTTTTTTACAACTGATGCTGGACTAAATAGAATATTCACTGGTTCCTGAGAAATACTATTGGGAGTTTGCGCTTCACTCACATAATTTCTCTTTGATTATTCAATAATATCTAAGGGCTCTATTTTTTTCTCACATCCAGTCAACTCTTATATTGTTAGTAAAGAAAACTGATCTATGAAATCTGCTCGAATTCCAGCCCCAAATGAACCTCTAACTATATCTGAATCTGAAAATCCAAAACCTCAAGGAACTCAGGTTTTGTTAAAGGTAAAGTCTGAGGGTGTCTGCCATAGCGATTTACATTTGTGGGAGGGTGGATATGATCTTGGTGATGGCCAATTTTTGAAAGTTACTGATAGAGGAGTAAAATATCCTGTTACTCCTGGACATGAAATTGTAGGAACTATCGAAGAAATTGGAGAAAATGTCTCTAATGTTTCTGTAGGTGATGATGTTCTAGTTTTCCCTTGGATGGGTTGTGGAGAATGTCCTGCATGTAAAGTAGGAAATGAAAATTTGTGTGATACTCCTAAATCAATGGGTCTTTTCCAAAATGGTGGATATGCTGACTATACTTTAATTCCTGATTCTAAATATTTGGCAAAACTTGATGGTGTAGATCCTGACGCTGCTACATCCCTTGCTTGTTCAGGATTAACTGCATATACTGCAATCAAAAAAGCAAATCAAAACTCTCCTGAGTTTATAGTAATTGTTGGAGCTGGTGGATTAGGATTGATGGGAGTTCAAATTGCTAGTGAAATTACTGATGCAAAAATCATCTGCGTAGATTTAGATGATGCAAAATTAGAAACTGCAAAAGAAATGGGTGCTCATTTTACTGTAAACTCTAAAGATCCTGAAACTGTTCAAAAAATTCTTTCAATATGTAATGATAAGGGAGCTGACAGTGTAGTTGATTTTGTAAATGCTCCTCCAACAGTAAAAACCGGTTTGGCTGTTTTAAGAAAACGAGGAAATCTTGTGTTAGTGGGATTATTTGGTGGTTCTATTGAATTATCTCTTGTAACCATTCCTCTAAAGTCGATTGTTATACAAGGTGCATATACTGGAAATTACAATGATATGGTAGAACTTCTTGCTCTTGCAAGAAAAGGCTCAATCAATCCTGTAATTTCTAAAAGGTATTCTCTTGATGAGGCAAATACTGCTTTGGAGGATCTTAAAGCACGAAAAATTATTGGTCGTGCTGTAATCAATCCTTGATTCTATATTCTACTACAAAATTTTATAACATTAAAAAATTCACTATCGATATTGGATACTAAAACAAGCTGTGAAGTTGCTTTAACTCATTTAAAAAATAAACAATTCATCACTGCTCATAATTTGTTCCTTAACCAAGCAGAATCACTAAAAAAAACTGAATTTTTAAAATCTGCATTATTGTATATGCTTGCAGGCGAATGTAAACAAAGACAAGGAAAAGACTCTGAAAATGAAATCAAAGAAGCAAGTGATTTATTCTTAAAATATTCTAATGGAAAAAATTCAACAAATGTAAAAGGTGCTTTACTCTGTGCTTCAAAATGTCTTTTGAGTTTAGGTGAATTTGACAAAGCAAAAGATGCATATCAAAAAGCTAAAACAATTATTCAAACATCTGTTCAAGTGACAAGACCTGTTGTAATTATTGATGATAGTAAAGCAATTGCCATGAAATTAAAAACATATGTGCAAAAACTAGGTTATTCGGATATTAGTATTTTCGAAAATGGAAAAGATGGTGTTAAGGGTTGTAAGAAAATATTTTCTGAAAACAAAGAACCTGTTGTTCTTTTAGATATGGGATTGCCTGATCTTGAAGGTGATGTAGTTGCAACAAAATTGTTGAAAGAAAAGATTAGCTTACAAATCATCGTTATTACTGCAGATGAAAAAACAACTTCTCGTGTTAACAAAACGATTAGTACTGGAGTCTCTGCTTTTATTCAAAAACCGTTTACTCTTGATGAGCTAAAAAAAGCAATAGATATTGCAGAATCAGAATATTCTTTATTACAATAACAATAATGACATATTCAATATGTTGACATCTTTAATGTCAATTTCATTTATTCTGTAGTCGATTAACTCATCTGAAAATTTTTCTACTATTTTTTGTGAAGTGTTTGTTTTTTCAGAATTTACTTGTAATAACACTAACATATTCCACTCTCCTTCCATATTTGACACTAGAAGATAATTATCCAATTTTGTAATGAAATCTTTAATCGAATCTTTTACTGCTTCAAGAGATTTGGAAGGTTTTAACTTCATTAAGACTGCTTGATATTCGTTAATTCCTGACACGTCTGTAAGAACTGCTTTGTATCCTTTTATGATGCCACTTTTTTCTAAACGTTCGATTCTTTTTCTAATCGTTCTATCTGAAACATCATGTCCTGATTTTTTTAATTCAGATGCAATTTCTTTTGATGGCGTTCTTGCATTATTATTAAGAATCTCAATAATCTTTTGATCAACTTTGTCTAGATTTGACCATGCATCTTCGCTCATGTTTTTTTAAAGTTGTAATGCCTTTTGAATTTTTGTATGGGTGTATGCTAATTCCTATTTGTGGGATTTATTCCTCTAGAATCCACCCTGATTCCATTTCTTCCTGATCTTCTTTTTCTCCGATATTTGTAGCATATCTCCAAATGAAACCTGTGTCTGGAATCATTTTTTCTTTAATTTTTAAAAGTGATTCTATTTCTAAATTTAGATTACTATCTGCATCATTATTTTCTTTACAGAATTTACATTTTTGATCAAGTGATATTGGATTTATTTCAATCAGCGGGTATGCTGAACATGCAAGAGGCCTTTCATTGTAAATTCTACACGGAAATCCTCCATGTGGTGATTTTTCTGTACCTTCTATATTCAAGAATGGACAAGTGTTGCCATTTTTTTCTGAACCCATTAACTGATATGCTAAAATTTTTGTAGGCTGCATATCTTTTTTGTGTGAAATTCCTATTCTTGGTAAGATTTTGATTTTAATCTTATTTTTTGTTGCCAGTCTTTCGATTCTTTCTTTTTCTTCAGGAAGAATTAGTACACCTATTTTACCAAATTTTTTGCTAGGATAATATTCTCTTTCAATACAGCATTGAGAGCATTCTTCAATACATCGAAATTCCATGTAGTTTTTCATATGACTGGTTAAAAATCTCTTATGAATTCGCCGTATTTTGTTTCAAAAAACCCTACCAGTTATATGCTCATTATGATAACATGCTATATGGGAAAGCGTCAAGTAAAAAACGAAAGTGCTCTTAAAGAAATTAGATTGCCTGAAGAAGGTGAATTATTTGGCCGCGTCTTGAAAATGATGGGTGGAGAAAATGTCATGATAAAGTGTGATGATAATGTTACCCGACGTGGAAGAATTAGAGGGAAACTAAAGAGACGAGTTTGGATCCGAGATAATGATATTGTAATTATTGCACCTTGGGATTTCAACGATAATGAACGTGGTGATATTGTTTGGAGATTTACCCTTCCTCAAGTTGAATGGCTTAAAGCAAATAACCATATCCCAAAAGATTTCTAATTTTTAGTCTTTGACTAAATTCTCTTTTGATGCTTTAGTTAATATAGTCAGTTAATTGTTTGAGAATCAAATGGAACAAGGCACCGTAAAGTGGTTTAACCGTACTAAGGGCTTTGGTTTTATCGAAAGAGAAGGTGGAGACGATCTATTTGTTCACAAATCAGATGTTGACGGATTCATTAACGAAGGCGATAAAGTCGAGTTTGTAGTAGGCGAAGGTCAAAAAGGACCAGCTGCACAACAAGTCAAAAAAACAGCATAGGCAATTAGTTTTTTAATTTAAGATTTCATCTTTGTTTTCTTAAACAGTCTATCTTTTTATTATTTTTAAAATATTTTTCAAAAAATTGTGGTCCCGCGGGGCGGAATTGAACCACCGACAACCCGGTTTCTGTATGCCTGATATGCTGTTATTCGGTCAGCCATCTAAAGCCAACAACTACAGCCGGAAGCTCTACCAGGCTGAGCTACCACGGGACAAAAAAACGATGAACTCTGCTATTAAAAAACTATCGTAGATGAAATTATCTAATTGATCGTTATGATCTCTAAAGCATAAATACTCTGAACAATTGTTGATGGTATTATGTCTAAACTAGCATTGTCTTATTCTGGGTATGTATGTGCTCCATATTTGCATAATCATGAATCCGTTGAACTTAAGGAATTATGGACAAATTCAAAAAATATTGAAAAATTATTCTTTGTCACTGGAACCTTTTCTAATGAAAGTAAGCCATATTTTTCGGATGCCACTAATCATTATCTTTTAGCCAAATTCAAAGACAGCGAACAAATCTCAAAGGATCTTAGTAAACATAATCAAGAAAAAACATCATTTGTATTCAACATTAAAGACGATCTATTTCAAAGAGAAGTTGAAGGTGAAACAAATTTTGTTTCTGTTTATTATTTAGAATATGGAGATGATGGTGATGATTTGCATGAAATAGCAAATCTTTTACTAAAAAGAGACAAAATCGAAATAGCTGGTCTAGGAAATATGAACACATTTTGTTTAAACACTTCAAAATTTACATTTCCTTATTCTGAAAATATTGTGGTAATAGAAGTTGCAAGTGAGAAAAGCCATCAAAGTGTAAAAAAATATTGTGATCAAACAAGACGAGATATTACTCGAAAAGGAATGATTATGACCAATTTGATGAGTCTTTCTATACTTGATCAACTAAAGTAGAAAAGTTAAATATTCGACGAAAAACTGTTTTTGCATGAGTAAACCATCTGATCTTGGTTCATTGAAAAT
This sequence comes from Nitrosopumilus sp., assembly GCF_025699255.1. Lineage (NCBI taxonomy): Archaea > Thermoproteati > Nitrososphaerota > Nitrososphaeria > Nitrosopumilales > Nitrosopumilaceae > Nitrosopumilus > Candidatus Nitrosopumilus sp. The sequence continues at coordinate 19,196 of NZ_JAILWA010000007.1, forward strand.
CGGTTCATACATTCTATTGCCTCATTCTGATCAACCTAGTGGCGAACCATGTAGAATAGTCGAATATGATACTTCAAAACCAGGAAAACACGGTGCAGCAAAAGCAAGAATTGTTGGAGAGGGGATTTTTGATGGACAAAAAAGACCTCATGTTGGCCCCGTCAGTATGCAAATCCATGTTCCAATGATTAACAAAAAAGTTGGGCAAATTATCTCAATAAATGGTGATACTGTCCAAGTTATGGATTCAGAAACATTTGAGACCATTGATATTTCTTTGATTGATGAAGAGGTTCAAGGGAAATTAGAAAATGGTCAAAATGTAGAATACTGGGTTGTAATGGATAAAACTAAAATCATGCGCATTAAAAACTAATGCGGATGCTGATGATGAGCGGAAAAGCCGTCTGATTTTGTGATGAGGATTATGAGTAATGAAGCGTCCTTTTTCAACAAACTTAAAAAATTTGTTGAATTGAATCTTTTTTAGATTATGAAATTAGCTTCTCTTTTTTCAGGTGGTAAAGATAGTATGTATGCAACATATGTTGCACAAAATCAAGGACATGAAATTAAATGTCTATTGAGCATATTTCCAAAGTCTGATGAAAGTCATTTACTTCATCATCCAAACATTACTTGGACAAAACTTCAATCACAATCTATGCAAATTCCACAACTAACAACTGTTTCAAATGATGATCAAACTGATAATGAATTATCTTTGTTAGCAAATCTATTGCAAAATGCAATAGATGAATTTCATATAGAAGGATTAGTTCATGGAGGAATTAAAAGTAATTTCCAAAAAGAGAAATTTGAAAAAATTTGTTCCAAATTAAATCTAAAGGTATTAGCTCCTTTATGGGATGCTGAACCTGTAACATACATGAATAAATTAATTGATTCTAAATTTGATTTTATTATGACTACTGTATCTTCTGATGGCTTAGATGATTCTTGGCTAGGTAAAATTATATCAAAATCTGATGTTGTTATGCTGAAATCACTATCTGAGAAATTTGGTTTTAATTTAAATTTTGAAGGTGGAGAGGCAGAAACTTTTGTAATTAATTGTCCTCTATTTTCACACTCGATCAAAATCAATCAATCTCAAAAAAATTGGGATAATTATAGAGGAAGGTTTGAAATAGTGGATGCGGAGTTGAACAACCATGCTTGAAGGCCTAAAGAATAGTTTGGGGGATGCAATTAAGAAAATTGTAAAATCCTCTGGAATAGATGAGGAATTAATCAAAGAACTTTCAAAAGATGTTCAAAGGGCATTATTGCAATCTGATGTTAACGTACGTCTCGTACTTGAAATTACTAAACATTTGGAGGAGCGTGCTCTGAATGAGACTCCTCCCCCAGGGCTTTCTAGAAAAGATCACATTGTAAAAATCTTGTATGATGAATTATCCAAACTACTTGGCAATGAATCTGAATTTGATTTTAAGCCTGGTAAACAAAATAAAATTATTTTACTTGGAATTCAAGGTAGTGGTAAAACTACTGTGGCATCTAAACTTGCCAAATTTTTAACTCGACAGGGATACAAAGTGGGAGTAATTGGTGCTGATACCTACAGACCTGGGGCACTAGTTCAATTGAAAACCATGTGTGAAAAATCCAATGTTGAGGTTTATGGTGAAGAAAACAACAAAGATTCTCCAAATATTGTAAAGAATGGTTTAAAACATTTTGCTGGTCAGCCTTTGGATATCATCTTAATTGATACTGCTGGTCGTCATAAAGAAGAACAAGATCTACTTGCAGAAATGGATAGAATAAACAAAGTTGCAGACCCCGATCTTGCTTTGTTGGTAATTGATGGTACAATTGGACAACAATGTTTCAATCAAGCAGAAGCGTTTCATAAAACTATTCCAGTAGGTGGTGTAATAATTACAAAATTAGATAGTTCTGCAAAGGGAGGAGGTGCATTGGCTGCATCAGCAGCTACAGGAGCTCAAATAATGTACATAGGAACTGGAGAACGAATTGATGATTTAGAAAAATTTTCTCCTACTAGATTTGTTGGACGATTACTTGGAATGGGCGACATTCAAGCTGTTTTGGATTTAGCTAAAAGATTAGAAAATGAAGGTGATGATGTTCGAATGAAAAGAATTTCTAGTGGGAAAATGAATATGGATGATTTCTTTTATCAATTAGAAGAGGTGACCAAAGTTGGTTCTTTGCAAGGTTTGCTTGACAGTATGCCTGGTTTGTCTGGAATGGTAAAAGGTGATCAAGTTGATCAAATGGAAGGTAGAGTATCCAAATGGAGATATATTATTCAAAGTATGACCAAAGCAGAAAAAGCTGATCCTGATTTACTTAACTCCTCACGAATTAAAAGAATTTCAAGAGGCTCTGGTTGGCCCGAAGGTGAAGTCAAAGAATTGATCAAAAATTATAAAAATTCTAAAAATATGATGAAAGCTTCAAAAGGTCGCCAAATGCAAGGAACTCTTAGAAAATTAGGATTAGGATAATTTTATCCCTTTTCTCAAACATGTCTAATTATCAGGAAATTGTTCCTACGGCAAATAAAATTTTAAAAAAATATGATTTATGTGATCATTGTTTAGGTAGATTGTTTTCCAAACAATTACATCTTTCATCCAATAAAATGTTAGGAAAAAAACTAAAGAAGAATTTTAATTCGTTACAAAAATGTTACATTTGTAAAAACCTCTTTGAAAATCTAAATCATTTTCTAAAACTAATGCTAAATGTTTCTTCATCTTATTCTTTTACAACTTTTAGTGTGGGTGCTATCATCAAACCTTCTATTGTAGATAGAGATGATTCAGTTCGTTCCCAATTCAAACTCAAAGGAATTGATAGCATAAAAACAGACATTACAAAAGAACTTGGTAAATTATTTGTAAAAAAAACAAAAAAAGCAATAGATCATGTAGACCCTGAAATTACCTTTACTGTTAATTTGAAAGACGAAACATGTGACCTGCGTTCAAAATCTATCACTCTATCTGGAAGATATATGAAAACAAAACGAGGTTTTCCACAAAAACAAAAATCTTGTGATAACTGTTCAGGAAAAGGTTGCAGGGTATGTCATTTTCATGGAATTGCTGAATTTGAGAGCGTTGAGGGTACCATATCTCAATTTATTTTCAAAAAATTTGGTGGAACCACCGCTAAATTCACTTGGATTGGAGGTGAGGATAAATCAAGTTTAGTACTTGGAAAAGGAAGACCTTTTTTTGTAAAAATACAAAATCCCTCTAAACGAAAAACAAGCCTTCCGGATACTAAAATCAATTCAATAAACCTGTCAAAAATGAAATTGGTTAATGAATCTCCTAAACAATCACTAAAATTTATCTCTGTTATACGTAGCAAAATTTTTTCAGAAATGCCTGTTGATTCAAATCTTCTTAAAAAATTAAAAGTTCTCACTAAGAATCCTGTGGTTGTTTATGACAAATCAGGGAAACGTTTAGAGAAAAATATTCTTCAAATAAAATACAAAAAAATCTCGTCAAATACCTTTACTTTGATTATTGAAGTTGAAGGAGGTTTTCCAATCAAACGATTTGTTATTGGTGATGATGTTAATCCTGGAGTTTCTAAAATTCTTGAAACTACTTGTATGTGTAAGGAATTTGATTTTCTAGATATTCAAGTACAATGATAACAATTAACTAGCACTAAATCTTATGAATATTCATGCCAATGAGAAAAAAAGGTAAACACATGAGACACGCTGATCAAAGAGCTGATACACGCAAAAAAAAGAAAGCTGGTAAACCTCGTTCCTGATCTAACCAACATTTTTACATTTAGAATTATCGAGGGATTATGTTGGATCCATTAATTCGTTTTAAAGACGCACATGCTAAAGGTATCATTCCTGATGATGTCTTTGAGTTAACAATGAAACGATTTCCAATAACTATAGCTGGAATCAACAGAATTGAAAAAGCATCTGGCATACAATATCCTATTGCTTATGTTGAACCCTCTCTTGTATTGTCTTCACCTAATCCTAATTCATATGAATTTGGGATTTTATTTGCTAGGACTATTCCTATATTGTTTGAAGAAAAATTTCAGGTAGTTATCCAAATATCTGCTCCTTTAGTTGCATATGGTCTAAAAGGAACCATTCATGCAATTTTGGCTCATGAGTTTTTACATTTTTTAGATTTGATGAGAAAAATATCTAAAATGGAACTCCTATCAGATGAACTTTCAGGAAATTTGTTTGAAAATGTTTACAGCGATGAAACCCGGTTGTTTGAACCTCGTGTTGTGTTTAAAGACCGTACTTTGTTGAATCATATTACAAAGAAATTTCCAGCTGGTTTTCGTGATTTTAAACTTGAGGATAAAGTGATGAAATTTTGGGCAGACAGAAATCTTCCAAAATCAAACATATCTCTAGATACAAACACCGTAAAATTATCTGCAGAATCTCTTTCAAAAATAAAACTTGATCCTACCTTTATTGCTAAATTAGAACAACTAGAAGAAAAAAGTTCAAAAATTCATAAAAGAAAACTATACTGACAATTCAGATTTAGAATTCATACAATTGGATGAAACTTTTCTCAAAACTGATTTTAAAACAACTAATTACTGAATGAATTCAGTTAAACCGCATTTTCCACAAGTATGTCTGTCTTTATGTTGAGACATGTATACTCCTTTTCCACATCTAGAACAATTTTTTTTGATTCTTGAGACTTTGTCTCCATCTATCTTGAAGTATTGGTAAACGTTAGGACTAGAACCTTTTTTGCCTGCCATTATTCAGATTTCTCCTCTTTATTTTCTTCTGCAGGTGCGTCTTCAGATTTTGCCTCAACAGCTTCTGCAGGTGCGTCTTCAGATTTTGCCTCCTCTTTAGATTCATTTGCTGCTGCATCAGCTTCTGCAATTTTTGCTTTAGATTTTTCTATCCTTGAAAATATTGTAGGATTAACATGTTTTTTTGCTAATCCTTCATCATCGTAGACATAGAATGTTCCAGTAATAAGGGATTTACCTACATGAGTTCTTAGTCTCATGGGAATTACAAATTTACCGTCAAGTTTGAATTCTTTTGTAACCATGTCTGCGGCTTCTAGGCTTTTTAGCTTGCCTCCCAAACCTGCAAAATTACAAGTCAGCTCTCTTCTAGACAGAAAGCTGTTGTCGACGTCTGTAACTGTCTCTATTATGGACATGTATCCAAAATCTCTGGATATTTCATATAAACCTTGATTGCAATTCCAGAAGAAATTTATGAAATTCCTTTAAAATTATGGTATGGAGCGATATTTACTTCATTTTAAAAATGAGAAATATTTGCCTCAAAACTGTAGAGAACTTGCTCATAAAGCAAGAGATCTTGCATCTGATATGAAAAATGTTTCAGTCAGATTGGCTAGGGTTGCAACCAAATTTATTGAATTTGATGTTGCCGCAGAAAAAGAAGATCTTGATGCTTTAGTTGAAAAACTGACTCCAATTGGAGAAATTGATAATGTTAGACATGTTTTCGAAGAACATATTGAAAAAGAAAAAGGAATTCAAGATGGCATATTTTTCTTTAACAATGAAAGGTTTTGGGAATGTCACGAAGCATTTGAAGGAGTCTGGAATCAATGTTATGGAAGAGAAAAAGAACTAGTTCAAGGAATTATTTTAGTTGCAGTTGCATTTGCACATGAGCAAGAAAATGAAGAAAATATTGGTATTGGGATGTTGAGCAGAGCTTTAGAAAAATTAGGAACTTCTCCTTCAGAATACCATTCCATTGATGTTGATAGAATTAGGAAAAAAGCAATTGAAATGCAGATGGCAAAAAAGTTAACTAGATTTGAGATTTAATTAATTCTAAAGATTTTGAAACTACTTCTGCACCTTGCAGTAATCCGATGCTTCCTTTCTTTGCTTGTTCTTCAGTCATCCGTGTGGTTCCATCATTTTTAATGAAATCTCCTGAAACTAATACTGGTACAGGATCATCACTATGTCCTTTGTTTATACATGGAGTTGAATGATCTGCAGAGATTACAATTGCTACTTTGCTAGAATCAATATTTTCAACTAGCGTTTTGAAAAATCTTTGATCAATTTCTTCAATGTTCTTCATTTTTCCAATTGCATCTCCGTCATGACCAAATTCATCTGGACCTTTTAGATGAACATAAATTGAATTTTGTGTATCCATTGCTTTTGCAGCTACTCTTGCTTTCTCTTCATAATCTGTCAATCCTCCAGCTTCGAATGCTTTCATTTTAAGAACTTCTGAGATTCCAAGCTCTACTGGCATATCTACTATACATGAAAAGTTCATTCCATATTTTTGATTAATTGGAATTACATCTGGATATTTGTTACCTGCATCTCTAAGCAGAATACAACTTAATGCTTTTTTATTTTCATTTTGTCTTTTTTTGTTTATCTGACTTTCTTTCATTATCTTAATTGATTTTTCTGAAAACTCATTTACCAGATTTGCAGTAAATTTTGCCTCTTCTGTATCTTCTAAAGGTAAGCATTTCTCAATTTTTAGAAAATCTCCAACTGCTTTTGCAACACCCATTCCTCCAATGTTACTATATGCAGGATCTGTATTGGTAATTCTTGATGATAATTTTTGAGATTCTTTTCTAATTCTTACTGTAACTCTGTGCCCTATTGTTGGAGCTACCACTACTGATACATCTGGAGATGATAATTCAATCTTGTTTTCAATTTCTTTTGCAACTCCATCTGCATCCTCTTTTTCAATATGTCTTCCTGCTCTTCTGTCGACAATTATTTCGTCATCATTTAATGTTGAATAATTTCCTCTTAGGGCTAAATCTCCATCTTTGAAATCAATTCCCACTCCGATAGCTTCGATTACTCCTCTACCGGCATAGTCTGCATGTTTGAATTTGTATCCTAACATGTTGAAAACTGCAATATCTGATTCTGGAGCGATTCCTTTGCCTACTGAAATTACTTCTCCTATGGCTCCATTACTAGCAATTTTATCTAATGTGGGAGTATTTGCAGCCTCTAATGGCGTTTTTCCGTCCAAATCCGGATGTGGTAGATCTCCGACTCCATCTAAAAGAACATAGATCATATGAACATCAGAATTATCCAAAATATTCCCTGATTGTTCAGGATCTAATTCTCTGTTTTAAATCTTGCAATAATTATTGCGATCAAAATTAAAAATCTCTTTAGTTGTTTTTTCTTTCGCTAGAGGAATTTGATGAAAATAGTATTTTCTTACTTTTCTTTAATTTTTTTCTGAAAAATATTTTTTAAAATTGGATTCTGATAGATCTTAGTAAACGTTTTAACAGACATTTTACTTTCACTAACCATTATGGGGGATATGCGCAAAGATTATGTTTCTGAGCGTTTCATGATTGTCTCAAAGAAAGATGACAAAGTAGTTGATCCAAAAAAATCCCCTTATGCACCTGGCAATGAATCTATGACTAATCCTTCTGTTTTATCTTTAGTTGCAAAAGATGGTATGTTACAACGTCTTCAAGATAATGAAGACGAATATGTAAAAGATTGGGCAATCAGAGTTTTTGAAAGTAAAAATCCTATAGTTTCTATTGAAACTGAAAATTCATACAGTGACAAACCATTTTACAGTGAACCTGCATATGGATATCATTACATTGTAGTTGCATCTCCTAACGAAAAAGATTCTTTTGCAACAATTGATACTGAACAGTGGTCAAATGTCCTTGTTGTTGTACAGGATAGACTAAGATGGCTATATACACAAAAGGGCGTGACATATGTTTCAATTTATGGTGATCATGGAGATTTGGCAGGTAATGCAAATCCTCACCCACATCTGAATCTCCTAACATTTTCTACAATTCCTCCAGTAATTGAAACTGAAGCTGAAGCCTCTCACAAGATTTTAAATGAAAAAGGTGTTTGTCCAATGTGTCAGACTGTGAATGAGGAAATAAGCGGTCCTAGACAAGTCCTTCAAACTGAAGGATTTATTGCATTTTGTCCGTGGTCTCCGTCATATCCTTATGAATTTTGGATATCTCCAAAAAAACATACTACTAGTTTTTCTAAAATCACTCAAAAAGAAATCAATGATTTGTCTCTAATATTACGTGCCACTTTGGGTGGCTTATCAAAAACTGTGAAAAATGTTTCATATAATCTGGTTTTTCATTTGTCTCCAGAAAAGAAAAACAGCCGACAAATTCATTGGCATATTGAAATTTATCCTATCACTAAATCTTGGTCTGGGTTGGAGAGAGGCTATGGGATATTCTTGAATGACATATCTCCTGAACAAGCTGCTGAAAAGCTTGGAGCTGCTTGTAGGAAAGAATTGGCCAACTTAGTTGGTATTGTGTAGTTTTCTGAATGGTTTATTTATCGACTAGAATTTGTTAGAATATGGCAATAGAGAAATGGTTAGCTATAACCAGTGTTGGTTTGTTTGCTATGTTTGCCGGAGAAATGATTTCCATTTACAATTTTATGACTGATGTTCCTGAAGCAATAGAATTTTCCATAAAATTTGATGCTGATCCTAAAATTTTCCAATTCATATCTATAGGTGTTGCTCCAGCTGGAATACTAGCTGCTGTTCCTTTTATTATGACTAGACGTTATGGTTCTAAATCTATTGGGGGATTGATAATTGCAGGAGGGGTAATCATGTTGATAGGAATGATCGTCTGCTATTCTCTAATTGAGAAAGTTGACGATGTTTATCTTACAGATGTTGTACAAAATGTACCACTATTGTTTATTGCATTGTCTATTCCTGTTATTGTTGTTGGTGCATACTTGACAAAAGAAAAAAAGAAACGACCAAAAAAAGAATTTTTTTAGTTATGATCTAATCTTAATTCCTTAGCGACTTGTTTGAATCCTAATTTTTCATAAAATGGTTTTACATCCTCTGTACAATCTAAAATGGTTTTGTAACAGCCTCGTTTTTTTGATATTTCTAGAAGGTATTTCATAATTTTTTCTCCTATTTTTTGGCCTTGAAATTCTTTATCCACTACAACATCTTCAATATGTCCAACCAAACCTCCATTGTGGATGAATTTTGATTCTATGATGAGCGTTGTAGAACCTACTATTTTCCCATCTATTTCGGCAACTGCTATGATGTGATCTGGGTTTGAATTGATTTTTTCAAAAATCTCTTCTGCTTTTGATTTTTCAATATTGCTTGCTGGTTTTAATGAATCCAATGATTTTAGAAATCCTTTCCATAGATCTTCTTTTTTTAATTCTCTGATTATTGGTTCATTCATTTTGTTTCTTAGTTGTTTCCTCGTTTTTTTGTGTATTCTTGAAATGCTTTTTGATATGATTCCTTGTTTCCAATGTCCATAAATCCATTTTTAGTAACGAAACTACTGACTAATTTTTTCTTTATCATGGCTTTTTTTATTACATCATCCATTCCATATGATTTATTTTTTGGAATAAGACTGAACACTTTTGGTTCCATAACATAACAACCCATGTTTACATTTGCTTTTATCTCTGGTTTTTCATTCCATTTTATTACTTTGCCTGTTTTTGAAACATCAATTACTCCATACTCTAAATTAGTTTTGTACTCGTTTAAACTCATAGTAACAAATGCTTTTTTTGCTTTATGCTGTTTTATCATATTTCTAAGACTAAAATCAAATATTGAATCTCCGTACATACAAACAAAAGTATCTTCAATGAACTCTTCTGCTGTTTTTAGTTGACCTGCCGTAGCCAGCGGTTTGTTTGAAATTGCATATTCTATGTTTACTCCAAATTTTCCCCCATCTCCAAAATAATCTTCTATTGTTTTTCTAAGATAACTTACACACAAAACAATTGATTTAACTCCATTTTTTTTATTCCAATCTATCAAATGTTCTAGAATTGGTTTTTTTCCTAATAGTAGCATTGGTTTGGGTGTTTTTTTTGTCAGTGGGAGTAATCTTGTACCTAATCCTCCTGCCAAAATTACTGACTTCACAAATCCTATTTGAAATATGACTATTTATGTTCAAGGTTAATTTCAAAATAAAATTCTAGTCTGAAATTTTTACTAGTTTCTTAATCACTTTTTTTGGTGATTCTCCAAACAGAATAATCATAGGCTCTTTTCCAAACCCACCTTTATGAAAAATTATGTCTGGTGGCATGTTTGATTTTTTAATTGCATTTTTTATTCCCCATTTCACTGTTGATCCTTTATTTTTTACATTCTTTGGTTCTTGTGTCCTATCATAGCTAGATACTGAAAATTTTGCTTTTTTGATTTTAGCAATTGTTGAATTTTTATATTTTAAATTTATTGCAGAATAAATTTTTGGAAATTTTTTATTTACTTCTAACAGTGCTGTTGCAACATGCTTTGAACCTCCATATGTCAAATCCCCTGCAACTATGACCTCCTTTCCTGCTTTTACAATTCTTCCTGATAATCCTAGTATGTCTTTTGTAGATTTTGGTTTTAGTTTTGAATATACAAAATTTGTTTGGCATTCTGGAATATTCTTGTAGATGTTTTTGATCTTAACAAATTCGTTGATTGATTGTGATAATTCCGAGTTTATCTTGTCTTTACTCTTGTTTTCTGTAATTTTGATTCCTTTTCCCACTTGTTTTGCATTTTTAATTGAATTAAATGTAAATTCTTTAGCTAATTTTACTGCTTCTCGAATTGTTTTTCCACTTACAATATAAAACAAAATTGCAGATGAATAATTACATCCACTTCCATGATTTGTTAGTGAAATTTTATTTCCTGAAATTTGATATTCTGTGTTTTTCTCTAAAACAAAATCTGCTATCTTGTTGTTTTTTTCTTCAATACCTGTAATTACAACATTTTTTGCCCCCATTTTTTGAATATTTTTTGCAATTTTTTTTATTGTATTTTTTGAATTTATTTTGGTTTTTGTTAGTATTTCTGCCTCAAATTTGTTTGGGGTGATAATTGTTGCAAGTGGGATTATGTATTTTTGAAAATCTTTGATTGCTTCTTTTTCAATAAGCAATCCTCCTGTAGTTGATTTTATTACTGGATCTACTACGATTGGAATTTTTATGTTTTTTAGCTGCTGATATATTATTTTGATAATTTCAGAATTGAAAACCATGCCAATTTTTATTCCTTCAATTTTGAAATCCGATAAAATAGATTCCATTTGATTTTTTAAAATTTTTTTTGAAACTGGTTCAATCATTCCAAAACTAGATGTGTTTTGTCCTGTGATTGCAGTGATTACTGTTACCCCGTATACTCCAAATTCTGAAAATGATTTTACATCACTTTGAATTCCTGCTCCTGATGAAGGATCTGACCCTCCAATGGAAAGTAAATTCATTGAATTTTCATATTTTTTAGTACTAATCTGTATTTCTCTTAAACAGAATATTTGTAATATCAATTTTATACTTGGATTGATACATTTTATTTATGACAAAAATTCCTTTGATAGATGATTCTCCTCCTGAAATATTACAATGTACAACTTGCTTATTGCCCATGCAATATCAAACAATTAAAGATGAGAAATTTCTCTGGCAGTGTTTTAAGTGTGGAAAACAATATCTTATTTCCAAAAATATGGATGATGATATTGAAGAAAGTTGGAGTCCTCCTCGATAGACTGCCATGTCCGAATTAGATTCTTTAAAATCTGAAAATCAAAAACTACGAAATTACATTTCTCTGATTTCAGCTGAAATTGAATTGTCACAAAGAATTTCTGAAATCCGACAAAATTTTACAAATTCTGAAGATTCTAAACGATTAATCGTGCCTATTTTAGATAGAATTTCTAAAATAACCTCTGAAAAAGCTATCTTGGAAAACGAACTAAATCTTGATTAGTGCTTATGCTGATGTTTGAGCAACACAATCATTAGAACAAAATTCGTCTTTCATACTGTAAAATTCCCTTCCACAATGTCTACACTCTCTGATTGTTCTCATATGATCTATACTGCTTTATTGCATAAAAGGTCGATCATTTTTGTTAATATAATCTCTAGAAATATTATTGCGATCTGCTTTTTTCTGTTTTTCGTGATTGTTTAAATCAGGCAAAAACATAGAATATGCTATGGCAACTCAAATGACTTCAGCTAGACGAGGAGTAGCTACTGAAGAAATGAAACAAGTGGCAAAAGATGAAGATGTTTCATTAGAATGGTTAATCCCAAAAATAGCTAAAGGGTCTATCATTATTCCAAGTAATAACGTTCGACCTCAGAAAATCCATAATGTTGGTATTGGAAAAGGTCTAAAAACTAAAGTTAATGTCAATATTGGAACTTCCACATTAAATGTCAACATTGATGAAGAAGTCGAAAAAGCAAAAGTTGCAATAAAATATCATGCAGATACTATCATGGATCTAAGTGATGGTGGCGATGTAAAAAAAATTCGTCAAACTTTGTTGGATGTTGCTCCAATCACTTTTGGAACTGTTCCAATCTATGAAGCTTATAACTATGGAGTTGAAGTTCACAAGAATCCTTTGAATTTAACTGAAGATGATTATCTGAAAGCATTTGAAAATAATGCTAAAGATGGCGTTGATTATACTACAATTCATTGCGGGATTACAAAAGATATTGCAAAAAGAATTCTTAAAGTTCAAAGATATGGAGGTGTAGTAAGTAAAGGTGGAACAATAACTGCTGCATGGATGTTAAAACATGATAAAGAAAACCCCTATGTGACTCATTATGATTACATGATGGAAATTGCCAAAAAATATGATGTTACATTTAGCCTTGGTGATGCCTTAAGACCAGGCTCGATATTGGATTCTCATGATGAATTACAAGTTCAAGAGATGATCAACATTTCTAGATTGACCAAACGTGCACATGAGCAGGATGTTCAGGTGATGGTTGAAGGTCCAGGACATGTTCCATTAAATGAAGTTGCAGCAAATGTGAGGTTGGCAAAATCTCTAATTGGTGATGTTCCGTATTATGTTTTAGGTCCCCTTGTAACTGATGTTGCATCTGGTCATGATCATATTGCAAGTGCTATTGGTGCAGCAGTTTCTGCTAGTGAAGGTGTTGATCTTTTATGTTATCTAACTCCTTCAGAACATTTGGCATTGCCAAATGCTGAAGAAGTAAAAGCAGGATTAATCGCATATAGAATTGCAGCTCATGCTGGTGATCTTGTAAAAATTCGTGACAAGGTAATAAAATGGGACATGGAAATGACTGAAGCTAGACGTACTTTAGATTGGGAAAAACAACTTGCATTATCAATTGACCCTGAAGAAGCTGCAAAAATTCATAGCAGAACAGGCCAACACCCTGGAAACAATGTCCCATGTACAATGTGTGGTGGTGCTTGTGTCTATATGATGTTGCCACAACAGAAAAAGTATGATAAAGAAAATGAAAATCTACAACAAATTGAATAATACTTTTTGAAGACTGGGAACTGTTTCAAAATTTTCTAATTCTTCTATTTCTATCCATTTAAAATCTGAGTTTTCCCAATTTAGTTTGATTTCTGGCTTGCTTGATTCAAATAAAAATGGGAATATTTCCCATTCATGATTTTTATATTGTGGTGAGTTTACTTTCATTTCTTCAGTCGCTTTGATCAAAGTAATTTTATCTTCTGAAATTCCTACTTCTTCAAAAATCTCTATTTTTGCTCTTGATAGGGGTTCTTCATTATTTTCAATAATGCCACTAATTCCAGCCCATAATCCTTTCATGGATTTTACTTTATCACTTCGTTTCAGAATTAATAATTTGTCATTATCTCTAATGAATGATGTAACAATTTTTGTTGAGCGCATGTCTGCTATTTTTCAACTGCTTTTACCATTTTTGTGAGTTTTTTATATGATTCATTGATGTCTGTATGCTTGGCTAATCTCTCTTGACACTCTTTGATATAATTCACAACTTCCTCTGTCTTTGATTCTTGAACAGATGTGAGTAATCGTCCGATGTCCTTCCATAATTCTTCTGCAACTCTACGAATTTCTGGGTTTGCTATGATAGTTTCAATTAGTTCAGGTGATTCTGTCATGATGCTTTCTGCTAGAGTTTTTTGAACTCTAAATGTTGTACCTGACATTTTTTCAGTTAAATTCATTTTTTCATCTTTTGAAATAATGTTTGCAAATACTAGATTCATTAAATGGGTTAATCCTAAAATTACTGCAATTTTTTTATCGTGTTCAACTGCATCAATTGTAACAAAATTTGCTCCTTCAAATAATGTTTTTGCAACTGTTAATTCTTTTTTAGCATCTTTTATTGGGACTGAAATAATGTTTTGACCTTTGATCGTTTTAACTCCTGGACCAAACATTGGATGAATACAAATAGGATTAATTTTTGCAGGCATTTTAGATAATGATGAGACTACTTTTGATTTCTCAGATGATATTTCGATGAGATATGTTCCTCTCTTCATCTCTTTTGCAATTAGTCTAATTATTTCAGGTGTTCTTCTTGTAGGGGTACACAAAACAACATAATCTGCACTCAAAATTCCTCCAACCAATGATTCTGCAATCTTTAGCCCTTTTGTTGAAATTTTATTTTCTGAATCATACCCTGTAACTTCAAAACCTGAATCTGCAAAAAACTTTGTAAACCATTGACCCATTTGACCTCCTGCACCTACTACTGTGACTTTCTTCATTTGCTATCACTCATTATCTTACTTAGTATATTCATTCCCTCAACCAACGTCTTCTCATCTTGACATGCTGAGAGTCTGATAAAATTCTTATAATTTCCAAAGCCTTCTCCTGGGGCTACTGCTAAACCTTTCTCTAACGTGCTATTTGCAAATTGTACTCCGTCAAAACCTTCTTGATTGATTCTTGCAAAAATGTACATTGCGCCATCTGGAACTACAAATTCTAAACCTATTTCACTTGCTTTTTGTGCCAACACATCTAGTCTGTTTTGTACTGTATTAGTATTATTGGATGTGTCTGCTTCTAGGGCTTTCATGGCTATGTATTGCATTGGTTCTGATACGTTTGTTAAACATAATGCCTCCAATTTTGCCATTTTTTCAATGATTTTTGGATCTGCAATCGCATATCCTACACGAAATCCTGTCATTGCATGTGATTTTGAAAATGATTGGGTTACGATGCTTTTTTCATAATTGTAAGAAAGAACACTCTTCCAATTGACTTTTGCATATTGTGAATAAATTTCGTCACTTAACACATAGAGATCATTCTTTTTAGCAAGTTCAATTATGTTATCTTGTAATTTTTCATCCAGAATTTTTCCCGTAGGATTATTTGGATAATTTAACACAATCATTTTAGTATTTGAATTAATTGTGTTTTTGATTTGTTCTAATGATGGATTCCATTTGTCTTCAAATGTTGTGTTGATTGTTCTGACTTTGATTCCTGAATTTAATGCACAATCTTTGTAGGCAGGCCATGCAGGCTCTATCACTATCATTTCGTCTCCTGGATTCAACAGTGTTGTTATTGCAGTAAAAATTGAAAATCTTGCACCCGGGCTTACGATTATGTTATCTGATTTTATATCTACATTGAATTTTTTAGATGCGTACTTTGCTAAAGCTTCTCTGAATATTGGCATCCCTTTTGCTTGACCATATTTTAGAAATCCTTTATCGTATACTTCTTCTAATGCATCTTTCACAATTTTTGGTGGTAAAAAATCTGGTTCTCCAACTTCCATATGGATAATTTTTTTCCCTGTTGCTTCAAGTGTTTTTGCTTTTAAGAAAATTGAAAGATGTGTTTGTTTGTTTGTAGATTGAACTTTTACTGATTCATTTAATAGAAAATTCAAAAATTTTGTGGCAATTGTTTCTTCTAATCCTATGCTATCGCATAATGAAATAACTTTTCCACGTAAACTGTCTTCTCTTGCTTCATCAGTAACTCCTTTTCCAATATTTTTTTTAACTTCTCCAATTTCTTTTGCTATGTCTGTTCTAGTTTTTAACAACTCTATCATTTTTAGAGTTACTTCATCCATTCTATTTCGTAGGTCGTTGATGTCAGACATTTTCTTACAATGTTGGCTTGATTGCTCCAGAAAGAAGCGCATGGTCTGCTATAGTTAATGCTACAAGTGAATCTACTACTGGTGGAGCTCTTGGCACAACACACGGATCATGCCTTCCTTTGACTTGAAGAACTGTTTCTTTTTTTGTCTTAATGTCTACTGTTTTTTGTTTTTGTGCGATAGATGATGCTGGCTTGAATGCAATTCTCATAGTAATTGGCATTCCGTTTGATATTCCTCCTAAAATCCCCCCAGATCTGTTTGTTTTTGTGACTATTTTTCCTCTTTTGATTGTATACAGGTCATTATTTTCTGAACCAAATAATTCTGAACCTGCAAATCCTGAACCAAATTCAATTCCTTTTACAGATGGAATTGAAAAGATAGCTTTACTCAAATCTGATTCTAATGAACTAAAAATTGGTTCTCCTAATCCTACTGGAACATTTGTTGTGATTGATTCAATAATGCCTCCAAGTGAATCTCCTTTTTTTCTAGCATCTAAAATATTTTCTCGCATAATTTTTGCCGTTTTATTTTCAGGACATCTCACTTCATTTTTATAAATTGAATTAATCATTTTTTCATTAAATTCTCTTTCCATCTTTGTTTTTCCTATTTGTGAAGTGAATGAATTTGTTTCAATACCTAATGTCACTTTGAGTAATTTTCTTGCAATTGCTCCTCCCATTACATGCGTTGCAGTTAGTCTCCCTGAAAATCTGCCTCCTCCTCTATGATCATTGAAGTGATTATATTTTGTCATTGCTGGATAATCTGAATGACCTGGTCTTAGTTTAGTTTTCAAATTTTCATAATCTTTTGATTTTTGATCACTGTTCCAAATCACCATGGTGATTGGAGCTCCTGTGGTGTGCCCTCTGAACACTCCTGAAATTATTTCAACTATGTCTCCTTCTTTTCTTTGAGTAGAAATTACATTTTGACCTGGTTTTCTTAGGTCCAACATTTTTTGAATTTCTTTTTCATCAATTTCTAATCCTGCTGGGCATCCATCTAAAACAGCACCAATAGATTTTCCATGACTTTCACCAAAACTTGTTAAAACAAGACGCTGACCAATAGAACTTCCCGGCAACATACTATCAAAGCTAAACGATGCTTATAATTCCTCATTCTGAAATTTTTGAAATCTTGATTGATGTTTTTCTAATCTTATTTGTACCTGTTTAAAAATTATATAATTATTGAATAAATGATGAAATAATTATAATATATTCTTAAATATCATAATTACATACATAATACATGCAAAAACGTGTAAATTATACCGAATAATTTGCGCGGCCCTGCGAAAAAGACATGTTATCTACGCTAAAGCGTTGTGGGTGAGGAGAATGCTTTTCACTCTATACAGGGTCGCGCCTTTTACTCTTTAGGCAATTTTTTCAAAATAATTTTTATTGGATTTCAATGTCTGCGCCCATACGCTTCATCTCTTCTACAAAATTTGGATATGAAACTTGAACTGATTCTGGATCTGTAACTGAACAATTTCCTACATGCATTCCTGCAATACAAAATGCCATGAACAATCTATGGTCTTCTTCAGAATTTAATTCTGCACCAGAAATATTTTTGGATGTTTCTAAAATCATTCCGTCTTCTTTTTCTTGAATCTTAATTCCTATCTTGGATAGTTCTCTTGATATAATTGCAATTCTATCTGTTTCTTTTAATCTGGCATGTTTTACATTAAAAATTTCTATGGGCTTGGATGATTTTAATGCTAAAATTGCAAGAGGTGGGAGAAGATCTGGAGAATTACTCAAATCAAACTTTCCTCCATTTAGTTTTTCAGGTGTTTTAATTTTAATTTGATTATCATCCATCATTATTTGTACGCCTAGTTGTTCTAAAATATCAATAAAGACTTCATCTCCTTGAGGTAAATTCCCAATATTTCCCTTGATTGTGATGTCTTCTCCGTTTAATACATTAGCAGAAAGTAAAAGTGCAAGACTGGAAAAATCGATTGGAATTGTAAACGTACATTCTTTATAGATTTGTGGGGAAATATTGTATCTTTTGTATGGGATAAGTGTTTGAACAGTTACTCCAAACTTTCTCATTGTTGATATTGTTGCATCCAAATATGGTTTTGATACCAAATTTCCTTCAATAGTTAAGTTGATTCCTTTTTCAGTTAACGGTGCACTAATGAGCAATGCTGAAATAAACTGACTGGAAAAATTTCCAGGAATTTTTACTTCTCCTCCTGCAATTTTCCCTTTGATTTTGATTGGTGGTTTTCCATCTGTTGAACTGCATTGTGCTCCAATGCTGGTTAATGCATCTAAAAGCGGCTGCATTGGCCTTTTTTGTAAACTTTCATCTCCCGTCAATGTAATTTCTTCTGAAAATAAACTGGCAATTCCTGAGGCTATCCTCATAGTGGTTCCTGAATTCTCTGTATTGATTTCAGGCACTTTTGTGCCTATTTTTATTGGATTTTTGACAATAATTGATGAATTTTCAATTTCTATTTCTGCTCCAAATTTCTTACATGTGTCAATCGTTGCTTTAGTGTCTGCTGAGAGTAGTATGTTATCCACTTTACTCATTTTCCCTGCAAGTGATGCAAGAAAAATTGCTCTATGCGTATAGCTCTTGTTTGGAGGACAAACTATCTGTCCTGAAATTATAGATTTTCCAACTTTACACTTCATGAACTTCTGCCTTTTTGTTATTAATTTTTGAAACAATAATGTGTCCTTCTAGTGCTGAAAACACTTTTTTCATTGCAGACTCATTTTCTTTTTTTGTAACTGCTGCTATTGATGGTCCATTGCCAGAAACTGATGCCCCCAGTGCTCCTTTCTCAATTAATTCTGTGATTATTTTTGGCTCTGAATTTAAAATTGAAGCTGTTGCTAATCCGTTAATTATCATTGCTTCCCAGTAATTTGCTTTTCTTGCTAATTCCCATGCATTCTCAAATATTGATGAAAGCATTTTTAATTTTTTTAGATTACCTCGCTTTCTGTTTTTTGGAATAAAAATCACTGCAATTAGATTAGATGGTCCTTTTTCAAATTGAATTCTCTTTTTCTTTGCATTATCTGTAACATTGAATCCTCCATAATAACAAGAACATGCATCATCATATGCTCCTGTGATGCTGACCTTGGATTCAATTGATGCATCTACTCCTGCTAGTAAAATTTGTTGATCAGTCATCTTTGGTTTGAAAATTTTTGCACATGCCATGGCTATTGCTGATGAAATTGCACTTGAACTTTTTAATCCATAACCTGTTGGGATTTCTGAGTCAAGTGTGATTGATATTTTATTTTGTTCTAAATCTTTTTTTGAAACAATCTTCTCAATTGTTTTGTTTATTAATCTGGAGCTGAGGCTCTTGTTTTCTGACTGAATTGAAATTCCCTTACCTGGGGTTGTCTCTATCGTGGCTTCTACTTTTAGTTCTATGCCTAATGTTGCTCCTTTTTGGTTTGCAATCGCATTTACTAATGAGACTGCTCCATGGACGGTAGCTTTTGCTTTTGCCATCAAAATCCTCCTAACAGTGCTTTTTTCATGGCATTATAAGGTGCTTCGATATTATGCCATATCTCAAATGCTCTTACTGCTTGGCCAAGAAGCATTTCATATCCGTAAATGACGATTGCATTTTTCTCTTTAGCTTTTTTGATAAAATCAGTATTCATTGGCATATACACAATATCGTAAACGACTGTTTTTTCATCAATCCCTTCTAATGAAATTACACTTTGTTCATTTTTGAGTCCAACTGATGTGGCATTAACTATGATGTCGTAATTTTTTGCAGTATCTTTGACATCATCAATTCGTATTGCATTGGCATCTAGTCCAAGTTTTTTTGCAAATTCTGAAAGATTGTTAGCTTTTTCTAGTGTTCTGTTTGCAATGGTAATGCTTTTTGCTTTTGCTTTTGCAAATCCTGCAACTATAGCTCTAGCTGCACCCCCCGCACCTATGAGAAGAACTTTGGTTCCTGTAATGTTTAATTCTTTTTTCTTAAATGGCTCTAAGAACCCGTCCATATCTGTATTGTATCCTTTAAGAATTCCATCTTTGTTTGAAACAGTATTGACTGCACCAATCAAACTGCATGACTCATCTGTTTTATCTAAATATTTCATCATCTCTATTTTGTGTGGAATGGTGATGTTAAATCCGTCTATCTTGATTTTCTTTAACCCTTCTATTCCTTCTTCTAGTTCTCCTTTTGGAATTCTATATGCAATATATGATGAATCTAAATCCAATTCTCTAAATGCTGCACTATGGATGTTGGGGGATAAAGAATGATTAATAGGATCTCCGATTACTGCAAATGTTTTCCCCATCTTAATTTCTGAAGTTATATGATTGATTTAAACTCTCAACTTTGAAGTTGATTATTTTTTTAATTTGATAATTTTTTTGACTTCGTCTACACTAAATTGGCCTGGTGCAATTGCTTTACCTAGCGATACATAGGTGTAAGGACTTCCCAAATACAGGCACAAAATCCTTGAAATTCTTCCATAATCTCCCATGGCAAATGAAATCAAGTTGTTTTTTCCTTTTTTACTATACAACTCTAGCATTCTAGTAGAATCATCAGTTGATTTTGCAGTACTGACAATTTTTACATTTGATGAGAATTTTTCCATCTGACTTACTTTCTTTTTTAGTTCCAAAGTACTAGGTGTTTTCTTAAAGTCATGCCATGACACTAGTAATTTTGTCTTGGTTGATTTCAAATATTTTGTCAAATCCAAATTTTTCTTCAATGTGTTGAATTCTACATCCAATAGAAATGGATTATACTCTGCAATTAATTTCAAAACTGCGATTCTCTCTTTCTCATTTCCTGGGAATCTTCCTCCCTCTGTCTTTGGTCTTAATGTACATACAATTCTGTTGAGATCTTTCTTTATCATTTCTAGAGTTTCAGGAATTTTCTCTATTTTGAGAAAATCAAATCTCACTTCAACATAATCTGATTTAGAAAGTGCAATTTTTAAAATTTTTTTCATCTTTGCTGGTGTATTTTCTGCAATTGATACACATGTTTTGTATTTCATTTTTCTAAAATATATTCATCAGAAACTTCCATTCCGAAATGTCTTCCCGTTGCAGGCTTTGAATGTACCATGACCGTATCTCCTTTTTTAAGATGGGTTACTGAAACAAGTTGTCCGTTAGATTTTACAAACCTAATTGTCTCTGCATCTTGTGCAATTATTCCTCCTGTCTCTCCTCCCACTGTGGCTTTGATCATTAACATTGGTCTTCTTTCAATTTTTGATCTTCCCACTGTTGCTCTTCTTGCTTTTCCTTTTGAATTGAGGATTAATACTTCAGATCCTGTTTCTACTTCTGAAAGATAATTTGTTGTTCCATCTGGGGATAACGTATAACAATGAACAGCTCCGGCATTTACTCTAAATGGCCTTGGTGATGTAAAGGAGGAACCTACGGATTCATTATGTACTAAAAACAAAAAGTTTGATCTACTTCCTATCAACATCCCTTCTCCTTTGTGAAGCATAGATGCGGTATCGACACATACACGTTCTCCGTCTCCTACTTCTTTAATTTCTATAATCTTGGCTGGCTTCATATCGAAACTCTTTGTTCCCAGGTATATCATGACCTCTCTTACTTCGTTGATTGAAGATGTGCTAAAGATTACTCCGTCTACTCCTACCTCTAAAATTGAAAACATCTTTCTGACTTCTTCAGGTGTTCTTGCAATGGCAAAGATTTTGGTATGAATTTTGTGTAATTTGGCAATGATATTTTCAAGTGGGATGATTTTCCAGTCTTTTACTTCAACGATGACAAAATCTAGTCCTTTTTTTGCTATGTTGAGGACATTCTCAATGTCTGAGTTTGAGAGAATCTGGAATTTTCTGCCAACTTTTTTTCCTTTAGGTTTTGCTCCTTCTTTGTCTAGTACCACATAATTTGCTGCATTTGAAGGAAATACTGTTTGAAGTTTTGTTTTTTTCTTACCTAGTTTTTTAGGATCGAGATACACCATCTTAATTCCCTCTTCTTCTAATTGTGGAAGAAATTTGGCCAATTGTGTCTGAGACACTTTGGGTGAAATTATTAATTCTCTTGTTTTACTCAATTTTTTTCAGTGCTTCCTTTGCTGTTCCTTTTCTGAAAATTATTTCAGCTAATGCTTCTACCATTTTTTCAGGTGTTTTATGTGCAAAGATGTTTCTACCATATGTGACTCCTTTAGCTCCTGCTGCTATCGCATCTTCTGTCATCTGAAGAATATCTAAATCTGTTTTTGCTTTAGGTCCACCTGCAATGACAATTGGAACTGGTGTACTCTTTACAATTTTTGAAAATGAATCGATATCTCCAGTGTATAATGTCTTTACAATATCTGCACCACATTCTGCACCAATTCTTGCAACATGAGCTACAATTTCTGGGTCATGTGGGTTTTTGATATTTTCTCCTCTTGGATACATCATTGCTAAAAGTGGCATTCCCCATCTATGGCATTGATCTGCAGTCATTCCTAGTTGCTCTAACATTTCTGGTTCTTCTTTGCCTCCGATGTTGATGTGTAATGAAACTCCGTCTGCTCCTAATGCTACTGCTTCTTTTACAGTTCCAGTAAGCATCTTTCGATTTGGTGCTAATGATAATGATGTACTACTTGAAAAATGAACTAAAATTCCTACTTTGGTTGGTTTTGGTAATGATTTGATAATTCCTTTGTTGATAATTACACTTGTGAGACCGTGTCCCTCACATTTGTAAATTGTATTTGCTGGATTTTCAAGGCCTTCAATAGGTCCGTTTGAAATTCCGTGATCCATTGGAATGCATAACATTCTCCCTTTTCTTAGAATTCGATTAAGTCTAATCTGATTTCCTGATACCATGATTTGATCTGATTTTTGCGCCCTACTTAAAAATAACGTGAATCATTAAACTATGCTTTCTCAAAAATTGCGCATGAATCATGCCTTTTGTTTAATTCTTTTCCGTTCCTTTTTCTATCAAGAATTAAATAGAAATTCTAAAGGATGAAGATCACTTGAGTCAGACAACTGAGCAGATACAAAAAAGTGACGTCAAAGATATTTTGGAAAATTCTCTTAATGGACAAAGACCTGGTCCGGAAGATATTTTGAGATTGCTAGAATCTGAAGATGTTCATTTGATGGGCCTTGCTGCCGGTCATCTCACAAGAAAGCAATTTGGAAAAAAGGCATCTTTTGTTAATAATATTATTTTGAATTATACCAATGTTTGTATCACTGATTGTAAATTTTGTGCATTTTATAGATCTCCTGGTGCTGAAGATTCTTACACTCTAACTCTTGATGAAATTGAAGCTAGAGTGAAAACTTCGTGGGAGATGTTTAAGATTCGTCAGGTTTTGATTCAGGGTGGACACAATCCAAATTTGAAAATTGAATATTATGAAGATGCGTTTAGGATGATTAGAGACAAATTCCCATCTGTTGGGGTTCATGGATTATCTACATCTGAAATTGATATGATTGCAAGAGTCGAAAAATCATCAACCAAAGAAATTCTTTCTCGATTAAAAGATGCTGGTTTACAATCAATCCCTGGGGCTGGTGCTGAAATTCTGACTGATTCTGTAAAAGAAATCATTAGTCCAAAGAAAATTTCTAGTGATGATTGGATTAGGATTATGGATGAAGCACATTCAATTGGAATTCCTGGTTCTGCAACAATGATGTATGGTCATGTAGAAAACAAAAATGATATTGTTGAGCACTTTTCTAAAATTGTAAAACTACAAGAAAAAACTAAAGGCTTTATGGCATTTATCCCTTGGAATTTTGAACCAAATAATACTTTGATGCATGAAGAGGGTATTGTAGAGTATGGCACTGGTGGAATTCAACTTTTGAAAATGATTGCAATCTCTAGACTTGTATTTGATGGTTTAATCCCACACATTCAATCTTCTTGGCTAACTAATGGTGTTGGCATGGCTCAACTTGCATTGCAGTATGGTGCTGATGACTTTGGCGGTACCTTGATTGGAGAAGAAGTTGTTTCTTGTACTGGAGCCCGTTCAACTGAACTCACTGATAAAATTATCATGGATGCAATTCATCAGATTGGATATCAAGTAGAAGAACGTGATAATTTCTATAATCCTATCTCAATATCATAGACCGTAACTAGACCATTTGGAATCTACTAGGTTCTTTGTATTCTCATCGACTTTGACTTGTTGTTGTATCTCTCTATTGTATCCCTCTTCTTTTGTTTTCTGAGTTGCATCGATTCCCATTTTTGATCCCAAATTAACTAGCGGTGATGCTGGATCTAAAGTATCTGTGGGTGTATTGTCAATAATTATTGTATCTCTTGCAGCATCTGCTCTTGTTGTAATTGCCCAAATTACATCATTGATGTCATGAACATTGATATCTTCATCTACTACCACAAACATTTTGGTTAGTGATAATTGTCCCATTCCCCAGAGACCCATCATGACTTTTTTGGCTTGACCTGGATATCTTTTCTTGATTGAAATAATTGCAAATCCTTGGAACCATCCTGCCGCTGGCATGCTAAAGTCCACTACCTCTGGATGGAACATTTGAATTAATGGTAAAAATGAACGTTCTATTACTTTGCCAATGTATGCATCTTCAAGAATTGGTTTTCCAACTACTGTTGTAACGTAAATTGGATTTTTCCTTCTCATGATTCCTGTTAATGTGAATGTTGGATATGGTTCAACTGGAGTATAGTATCCTGTATGGTCTCCAAACGGTCCTTCGTCTCTAATGTCTGCAGGATCTACATATCCTTCTAAAACAATTTCTGCATTTGCTGGAACATCCAAATCTATTGTTTTGCACTTTACTGTTTTGATTCCTTCTTTTCTTGTAATTCCTGCAAACAAGTATTTGTCTAATCCTTCTGGTACTGGTGCAATTGATGAAAATATTGTGGCAGGCTCTCCTCCAATAATTATTGCAGTAGGAATTTTTTCTCCTTTTTCTTTTGAAATGTCTCCGTGATGTGCACCCCTCTTGTGTTTTTGCCAGTGCATTAATGCATGAGTTTTATCAACTATCTGCATCCTATATGTTCCAAGATTTCTAACTCCTGTCTCTGGATGTTTGGTGGCAACCAATCCTAGTGTAATGAACTTGCCTGCATCCTCGGGCCATGATTTTATAATTGGTATTTCATCAAATGATGCATCAGTGGATGTGATTTCAGTTACTGGTCCACTTGTTTCTGCTTTTGGAAATGATGCAGTCATTTTGGAAAGTTCTGGAAGTTTTTTTATTTTGTTTAGCAACCCTGATGGCACATCCATCTTTGTCATGTCTGCAATCCTTTGACCTATTTCTGTAAAATCTGTCATTTCTAATCCAATCTCTAATCTTTTCATAGATCCAAATGCATTTCCTAAAATTGGCATGTCATATCCTTTGACATTTTCAAAAAGAATTGCTGGACCATTAGAGTACATCTCTCTTCTCATGATTTCGGCAACTTCTAAATCCGAATCCACTTCTGTCTTTACTCTTTTTAATTCCCTGTGTTTTTCAAGTTCTGAAATGAAATCTCTGATGTCTTCTATTCCCACGATGATTCACTAGTCAGATCAAGTATAAGCTTAACTCGTTTTTACATTGGTGGAAGTTCTGTTTTTTTATCATGTCCGCCAGAGCCGAATTTGCAGTAAAAACATAATTCTGATTCCATGTATTTCAGTTGCTCAACCTGAATAGCTCCGAGTTTCAATGCAATTTTTGTCAAGATTTTGTATTTTAATGGCATTGCTGGAATTACTTCATCCATGTATACTCTGTAATGATCGGGACAGAACTTTAGGGTGACTTTTGATGGCTCTTTGCCTTTTTCATTTACTTGTTTTGTAAAGTTGATCTGCTCTCGTATGTATTCATGTTTTGGACATGGACAATTCTTGCCTCCTGGATGCTTGTAGGCGGGCGTATTCTTCCAATCAAAATCTGGAAATTCTTTTTCAAAGTCATCCATGTCATCATTTATGCAATTTAGCATATAAAACTTGATCAAAATTAGTTGGCGTAATCAACCCAAATGTACATAAACCCCGGATTGACCACCAAAATTATGGCAGCTGCTAAAAAGCAAACTAAAGCAGATCTTGAAAACAAGATTGCCGAATTAGAAGCAAAGCTAAACAAACTTTCTACTCAGCTAGAATCAAAACCAGCTGAAGCAAAGCCAGCAGAGACTAAACCTGCTGAGGTTAAACCAGCTGAAACAAAACCAGCTCCAGCAAAACCTGCTGAGAGACCTGCAGCAACTACCAAACCAAAAGGTGTACTACCTAAAGGTATGGAAGAAAAACCAGCAGAGACTCCAAAACCAGCAGAAACAACTGCACAACCTCCAGCAACTGTTCAAGATGCATTAGAGAATGCATACATGACTGCTCCAATGACTGATTTCCATCAGTACAGAGCTAAAGTCACAGGTTATTCTCCATCTCCAAACAGATACTATGTTAGAAGAACTGCTCCTGTAGGAAAAGTTCCAACTACAAATTGGAATGATCAAAAAGTAAAGGTAACTGGATACACAGCATGTTCAAACCAATACTATGCTACAAAAGCAAGAATGGCATACCATCCAGCTGACAAAACATTTGGAAGTTTTAGTGGAATCAATATGTCTGTTGAAGGCGTTGATGCACCAGCACAACAAACTCCAACACCAGAACCACCAAAGCCTAAAAGAGGCACACTACCAAAAGGTTTCTAATTCAACAACATCCTTTATTTTCTATTTTTAATAGTAATATTCTTCTTTGATCATATTCTATATCACATATGGCTCCAAAAATTCCATGTCCTAATTGCAAACAAAACGAATGGCTTGAAAATAATGAACTAAGTTATCTGCCAACTGTTATCAAAATGGATGACGGAACTTATGCTGCAGATACAAACAACGGAATTCATGTTAGATTATGGAGATGCAATAACTGTCTATTTGTAATGCAATTTTGGGAACCTGATTAAATAAAAACTGATGAAATTTTTACAACATATCCTTGTTTTTCACTAAATTTTTTGATTAATTTTTTCTTATGATCAAAATGTAAATAAACAATGCAATCTTTACTGAAAGGAATGGCAGGAAAAACAAAAGCAAGTACGAAAAAGGATCTAGAAGCCAAAATAGCAGCGCTAGAGGAAAAATTAACTAAATTATCAACACAGCTTGAAGCCAAGCCAAAACCAGCTGAAGCAAAGCCAGCAGAGACTAAACCTGCTGAGGTTAAACCAGCTGAAACAAAACCAGCTCCAGCAAAACCTGCTGAGAGACCTGCAGCAACTACCAAACCAAAAGGTGTACTACCTAAAGGTATGGAAGAAAAACCAGCAGAGACTCCAAAACCAGCAGAAACAACTGCACAACCTCCAGCAACTGTTCAAGATGCATTAGAGAATGCATACATGACTGCTCCAATGACTGATTTCCATCAGTACAGAGCTAAAGTCACAGGTTATTCTCCATCTCCAAACAGATACTATGTTAGAAGAACTGCTCCTGTAGGAAAAGTTCCAACTACAAATTGGAATGATCAAAAAGTAAAGGTAACTGGATACACAGCATGTTCAAACCAATACTATGCTACAAAAGCAAGAATGGCATACCATCCAGCTGACAAAACATTTGGAAGTTTTAGTGGAATCAATATGTCTGTTGAAGGCGTTGATGCACCAGCACAACAAACTCCAACACCAGAACCACCAAAGCCTGCAAAGGGGACTCTTCCAAAAGGTATGGGGCAAACACAGCAAGCTCCTCCTCAACAACAATCAACATATGTTGCAGATGATGGAAAATCTAGAGAAGAAAAATTAGCAGAATATGAAGCTGATTACTTGCAAAGATTAGAACAACAAAGAATTGATGAAGAAAAAGAATTCCAACAACTCTTAGAAGCTGAAGCTAAAGCTAGATCAACAGCTAGTAGAGGTACTTTGCCAAAAGGTTTTGAACCAAAACCCGAACCAGAAGCCCCAAAAGCATCTAGAGGCACACTACCAAAAGGTTTCTGATCTTCAACCTTTTTACTTATTTTATTTTAAATTTAGAAAATCTTCTAGCACTTCTTTAGAGTGTCCTGCAGGTTTTACTTTGGGATATATTTTGAAAATTTTTCCTTTTTCATTTACAAGAAATGTACTTCTCATAACTCCCATGTATTCTCTACCCATGAATTTTTTCTTACCCCAAACACCAAAGAGATTTGAAACTTCTTTGTCTACATCTGCTAATAACGGATATTTGATTTTCATTTTATCGCAGAATTTTTTATGAGAATCTACATCGTCTGGGCTGATGCCGATAATTTCAATTCCTTCTTTTTGGAATTTTTTATAATCTTTTGAAAATTCATCTGCCTCTGTTGTACAACCTGGAGTGAAATCTTTTGGGTAAAAGTAAATGGCATGTTTTTTGCCTTTAAAATCACTAGACTTTACTTTGTTGCCATTTGCATCATTTACTGCAAATTTTGGAACAGAATCTCCTTCAGAAATCATGTATTCTCAAATGAATTGATCTATAATTAATTACTTTATGACTGTATTAGATCACATTCACAGTCCGAATCTTTTATATGGAAATTGGCGGGGCTTTTGCTCATGGTTAGTCCTAGAAATTGGCTTGCAGAAGCAATTTCCACATTTGCATTGGTCTTCTTTGGACCTTTATCGGTAATTCTTTCTGCATCTGTTTTTGGAGATGGACTATCTATTGAAGCAATTATTATGATATCTTTGGGCCACGGTGCAGCTATCGCATTTATGGTCTATGCATTTGGACACGTGTCTGGTGCTCACATCAACCCTGCAGTTACAATTCCTATGATGATTACGAAGAAAATTGGAATTGCAGACGGTATTGGATACATTGTATTTCAAATAATTGGGGCAATAATTGCAACCGGTACTCTAGTTGCACTGTTCCCTGAAGTTGGAAAAGATGTTTTCTGGGGTGCACATGGAGGACCAAGTGATTTGCTTGGAGGAAGCATGATGTCTGGATTGATAGTTGAAATCATTTTGACTTTCTTCTTGGTAACTGTAATCTTTATGACTGCAGTTCACAAAAAAGCCCCAAAGAGCGTTTACGGTGCAGTAATTGGTGGAATGATCTTCTTATTGCACTTGGTAGGTGTTCCATTAACTGGAGCTTCAATGAATCCTGCAAGATCTTTCTCTCCTACACTATTTGCAGGTGACGCAGGACTGTGGGAAGTACAATGGCTGTACTGGGTAGGCCCAATCGTTGGTGGTATCATTGCTGGCTTGATAATGAATTACATCTATGTCAACAAAGCAGAACAAGAAGCATAATCCTAACATTTTTAAAAATTTGAACTTTAATTTTTACATATGACTTCTGCTGAAGATATTTCCAAAATGTTTTACAGTGAATCTGAAAAACTTGTTTCTCTATTTGACACTGCTGATTCAAAAACTGATGTGAATATTCATGAGATTGTCGAGACATATTATCAAGTCATGAATGTCTCGTCTATGGCATCTATGCTTAAACAACAGGCTACTGAATCTGAGGAATTAACAAAAACAATTCAGCAAACTGAAAAACTAATTTCTTCAAGGTTTGATTCTACAATCCATCCAAAAATTATGGAAAAACTATCTCTGTCTATTCAAGAACTGACAAAGACTCTGCAATCAGGCTCTGGTGAGAAATCAAAAGAGCAAACAGAATCAGATGCTAAACTCTTCGAAGAACTACGTCAGAATATGAGTACTAGAGAGTTTGTCCAACAATATGAAAATGGTCTTTCTCATGATTGAGGATATTGCAAAAAATTTAGTTGAATTAAAAAAAGAATTTGTTAAAGTATATGACGGTAAAAGTCAGATACAGGAGGTAATTCCAAAATCAAAATCTGATTTGTTCCCCATTGAGAAATCTCATTTAGAACTGCTACATCAATTTGCATCAAAGAATCCTATCTATTACAATTCATATGAAAAACAAGTTGGTTCAGTTGATTGTATTGTCTATGAGGGTGACATTAACAAATATTGGCTAAACAGCATACAGCACGGTTCAAGCAAAGCTCCTTTTTCTCCTACTTGGATGATGTCTGCCTATCTTGGTTCATTACTTGCAAAGAATTTGGGCTATTTGCAAGTGGTTGACATTGGTTCTGGCGATGGTCGTATTGCTTTTTGTGCAAAAATTTTAGGATTAGAATCCTTTAGCATTGAAATTGATAATATGCTTGTTGATTTGCAAAAACAATTGACCTTTATTTTGGATTTTAATCCATATTGCTCTGATGCAACTATATTTGATTATTCTTCATTGAATTTATCAAAATCCATATTTTTCATTGGAGGGCTTGCACAGATGGGTGGTGTCTCGTTGGTATCTGGAATCTTAAAAATAATTGATTCGATCCCTAATCTGAAAAAAAATACTGGATGGGTATTTGCTGGAACTTTGTCTCAAAAATATGCTCCTGATCCTAAAAATGAGGCAGGTTGGGGCACATTGATAGAAAAAAGCAATCTAAAATCAATTCAAACTATTTCGTTACCTACCGCTTGGACTTTTCATGAACCTGATGAAACATCCTATATTTTTGCAGAACCTCACTAATAGCAATCCAAATTAAGCGTAACTTTCCCAAACTTTTCGGACTCGTTGCATAGCTTGGATAGTGCGAACGCTTGCGGAGCGTTAGGTCGTCGGTTCGAATCCGATCGGGTCCGTTTTTATCTTTAACTTGTTACTAAAAATTCAAATTAAAAATTAAAAAGAAAAATAAAAAAATTATGTTCTTTTTGGGATCATTGACGGTAAAACTTCTACGATGTGTCTATTCAACGATGCAAATTCATTAGAGTTTGCATTAATGGTACTCAGTGTTTCTTTTGTAGCATTAATCGATGCAATTGCAATCTTGTTTTGAACATCTATAGATGATTTTAATTCTCTTTCAATATCGTTAACAATTTTTATTGTAGCTTCTGACAATCTTGCATTATTTCCTATCTTTGATGCAAATCCTTTCTGAATATCAATAGATGAACATGCAATATTTTTACATGTTTCAATATATTCTTGAAACAGATTAGTTATAGATTGATGATATTGAGGAACAGTTTTTTCGACATACGTATAGATGCTGTCTGTATATCCTTTCCACATTCCATAGAAATCACCTTTATTTTCTAAAATTGGTTTATCCAGTTACAGTACACCTCCTCTCAGGTTGGGCTAAGTGTAATGTTGGATAATCTAAAATCATCCATGAAAGTCCCATTATGTCTTCAGCATTATTTTCTACTCTGAATAATGAAGCGTTTTTGGCATCATTCATTTTCAGAGATGCTCTGGATGTACTTTCCTTTGCAATTTGTATGATTTGACTCATGAAATGTTCTATGGTTTAGAACCTATTAAGCCAGAGGATTTTTGAATATAATGATGGTATAAACAATCAGTTGATTTCATTCAGAACTAAATCAAAACAAAATATCTTTAAGAATTTCTTTCACTTATGCATACTCCGTGCGACATAGACATAGCATGTCATAGTGATGCCCTCGTATCCAGACAGCACAGTCTTATGACGCACTAGATATTTTAATTTGATTCCTCCATCTAAAATTGTTTAAATCTTATTTTTCCATCACAATGCTTTCATACTATGAAAATAATTGATTTTATTCGATAAACGTTATGATTTTAAACAAAACTATTTCTGCAATTGTTTTGACTACTCTCATTCTTACTGGAAGCATGTCTTTGGGAAGTTTTTCAAATGTTGAAGCCCAAACTTCTAATCTTTTTGTTTCTGCAGACAATTCCTTGTTTGACAATCGAATGTCAGGTCCTCAAGTAATAGAAGTGGTAATTCGTGATCAAAATATCAGTAATACTGGTGAAGGAAAGGGAGAACCTGACGTTACGGTTAACGGAAAAGATTTGCGTATGGTTCAGGCAACTGATGGAAATTGGTATGGATATTTCTCTGATAGAAAGCAAGCTCAAATAGCTGATAGTACAGTTGGCTTAACTGGAAAAGGACTTGATTTTGGTACATTTTGTTCTAGAAATACTTCGATTTTAGGAGTCTCCGTTTCTGACACTGAGGGAATTTCTATTCCTATCAACGGTGTGTCTGTAGGTGGAGAAAATGGCAAAAATCCTCCCAATCAAATCATTCAAGACTGCTCATTAACTTTGCCTTATTCAAAAAAATCGATTAATGTTGTAAGGCAAGCAAAAGAAATGAATCCTGGTAATACTAAGGTCAATCTTGGACAGATAGGAGTTGCATCAAAGGATCTTTGGCCATTCATACAACTGTATGATTTTTCAAAAGGTGGTAATGTAATAGTACAATACAACAAAGGCGGAGGTGCTCAAAAAACAACTCTGACATTTGATTCTGTAGAAAAATCCATTAAGCATGAACTTGATAGAGCATCGTATCCTAGATCTTCTGATGTTAATTTAAAAATTACAGACCTCACACTAAACATTGATCCTACATCTGTAGATTCTTGGTCTTTTGGAACCTCTCCCACAAATCCATCTACATACTATCTTCTATATCGTGAGTCAGGACAATCTCATTCTGATGGAACTTTAGGTGCTGTAAATCTTGTACCTCACCTTGCTTCAATGATGTTCAAAGATAACGGTATTCTTAAGATCAATCCAAGTTCTCAAGGACAAACAAATGTGCTTACAATCAAAGACAATAGTCATTCAGAAACTAATGGTGATGGAGAAAAAAATATTTCATTAGTATCTTCTGGTGCAGGTACAATCGGAGCTGGAAAACAACCCGTCACCATCACTGAAACTTCTCCAAACAGCGGTATTTTTACTACGTATGATCCAAATAATAATTCAGTACTGATTACTACTCAAGATGCTCAAAGAGGGACTTCTACATCTATAGAATATAACAAAAAACCCTTAACTCTTTTAATTGGATTTGGAAAGGCTAGTTTGTCTCTTGATGAGACCCTAAAAGGAACTGAATGGAACTCTGGCGAAGAAATGCCTGTTATTCTGATTGATCCTGATGCAAATAAAAATAATTTAGAAAAAGAAGACCTTGATCTTTTCAATCCTTCTTACAAAGCAATTCCTGCATTGAGTACTGGAAATCCATATACTTTAGGAGAAAGTGGTACAGAAACAAATAGTAAAATCTCTGCATCCTTTTTAGATGGATTTACCTTAAATCCAACCACTTCTGAACAATTTACCCTTACAGGCGCAGTTTTGGGCACTACTTCTTCAGTAGTAGTTGAAAAATTCAGTGACAGGGCAAGAGTAGATCCTCTCAGCAATGTTGATTCTGATGCTTTGGTAATTGATCTTAAAACAAATCTCAACAAACTTTATTCTTCTATTAACAACCCCTTTGATTCTACAACAAATTTTAGAGGTGTGAATATGTTTAACTTTGACATACGCTCTATTAACAACACTATTTCTAATGTTGACATTTATCTGCTAGTCGGAAAATCTTCTTCTCCTATTCTTGACTCTTCTGGAAATCCAACATCTGATATTACTGCAATCAAAATTGCATCTGATTCTTCTTTACAAAATCTAATCAATCTTAGTTCAACCCAACAAATTACAAATCCTCAACTATTACATTCTAATTTATTTTCAAATTCATTTTCTGGAAATGAACAAATCGGTTTGATGTTTGTATATCCAAAAATTCAAAATATTGGAACAGAGACAAGACCTATTGTATCTGACTTTTTCTCATATGGTTTGATTAAAGATGGACAGCTAAAAAGTGAAAGAATTGCAAATCAAATTGTTCGTATGGAGTTAGAAGAACTTGCAGCAAATACTGGAAAGTTCAGAGGAAGTCTTGAATTTATCATGTTAAACCAATTGAACGTTTTTGATTCAAAAACATTTGAGAAAATAATTCCTATAGATGATGAACCTGTCTTTCTAATGATTGATGAATTAAAAGGAAACGATGCACCAAGAATAAACTACAATGATTTGGGTTCAGATGGAGTATTTACTGCTGTTTCAGACCAACAAGATATCTTATCGCACATGGGTATTGTTGTACTTTCTGTAAAGACATTCAAACCTGGAGATACAGTTGGTGTTACTTTGTCTGACAAAGATCTTAACACCAATTCAGATTTAGTTGAAATTTACACTGTAGTTGATCCTTCAAAATATCCTAATGATCCAGCTGTAGATACTGTAGGTCTTCCAAATCTAGGACTTACTAGTAGTAATCAACCGTATGGACGACTATTGGAAGTTACATTTGATGATGAAACTTGGATAAAATCATCTGTTTCTAAGAATGGAAAGTCCTGCTCATCAATATCTGGTACTGATGGATTGGCCTCGACTGGTTTTACTTTAGTTGAAACTGGAAGCAAAACTGGGGAGTTTAAAGGTGATTTTAAAATCCCATCCCAATATTGTTCAAGAAACAGTGGCGGTACAATCAAAACTACTACTGGTGTAGACATTGGAGCAAGATACTATGACTTTAGAGGACAATCAAGTCAGGCTGCAATTACTAGTACTAGTGCTGCTGTAGGTGCAACAAGTGGAAGTGTTCAACTTGACCGCACAAGTTATCCTGTTCCTGTAGGTTCTGTTTCTGACTTTTTTACTTCTGGAAAATCTACTGCATCTAGACCCAACAATTTATCGATTTTTCCATATCATTTGACTGCAATCACCAAAAATGGAGATGTAAATGCAATAGACTCTGGTGAAGAAATAGGACCTAAAGATACTGTAATTTATGTTCGTATCAGTGATAATGATTTTAACCTGTCTGTCAATGGAGAAGATACTATTTCCCAAAACATATCTGGAACAACTAACGGTCCAGTTAAAGTATTTGTTACAAGAGGAAGCTCAACATTACTTTTAGCTACAGCTGGTGGTGAAGAGGCAAAAGCAGGAGTGATAACAACGGGAAAGAATACAAAAAGTGGAATTACTAGGGAGCTTGGTCCTATTGCAGAAACTTCTCCTAGTTCTGGGGTTTTCCAATTTAGTTTGCCCATAAGATATGTTGATGGTCCTTCTTCAACTAAATGTCCGATAACTCCTGATTCAGGATTTACAAAATTAGACAAAACAAAATCTGGTGTACTGTCAAGATTTGATGTATCTCCGTCCACAGGAAATTATTGTATCTTACAAGGTGATATTATCACTGTGGAATATTCTGATCAAACAGATGCATCTGGTTCTCCACGAGCTGTAACTGGCTCTGCTGCATTTGATCTTCGAATTGGTTCATTACAATCTGATACTCAATCTTACATTATAGGACGTGATGCATTAATTACTTTGATTGATCCTGATCTAAACTTTGATTCTAAAAAAGCAGAGACGCATTCACTTGATTTGCTAGAATGGAACTCAAATAATATCAAGACCACTATGGGTAAGATGGGCGGTTCTATTACAAATAATGGACAAATATTCAACTCACAACCATTTGGATTACGTGAAACTGGTGATTCTACTGGAATTTTCCAAACCACTATCGAAATTCCATCTGAAATTAATGGCAAATCTCTTGACAGGGGAGATCAAATCAAAATAACCTATACTGATTGGGGAACATCCGGTTCTGATTTTGTGGGTAAAAATGATCAAAAAGCAGAATTGAAATTCTTTACATCTAATTTCCAATCCTTGATTTCTTTAGATAAGAAAGTGTATACATGGACAGACAAAGTCTATGTTACAATTACTGCCCCTGATCATAATTTTGATAAAAATAAGATTGATGAAATAGGTTCAAAATCTACAAATGAAATAAAAATTTCTACTAGAGCCAACAAACTCTCACAATACAAACTTGCAGAAACTGGTGGTGATACAGGAATTTTTACTGGAGAAGTAATTCTAACCGGATTCAAACATGATGCTGATGGAAATTCTAGAACTGGGAATATTGATGGAATCGATACCAATCCTAGAACTCAACCAAAGAGTGGCGGTGGTCCTACAAACGGTTTCTTGGAAACTAAAAATGATGATGGTCTAACTATATCCTTTCAATTTACTGATAAAGAAACCTCTACTGCATCTGCATTGATTAGATGGAATATTGGAGATATTGAATGGGTTCAAGGTGCATCATCAGCTAATGGGAATGGCATTATTCGTGTAATTGATCCTGACATGAACCTTAATCCTGAAACTGTAAACACATTCGTCATAGATGCTTGGTCTGATTCAGATTTGGGTGGTATTGACTTGACTGTAACTGAAACAGGACCTGCAACTGGAATATTTGAGGGACAAATTACATTTTCTTCAAAAGATCAATCATCTGGTCATAAATTACGAGTAAGTGAAGGAGACTATGTAACTGCAAAATATGAAGACAATACTTTGCCTAAACCTTATTCCAGAAATGATGAATTAAAAATTACCTCTAGTACTACTGTGGGACCAATTATTCCACCCATGGAACGTGCACCTGTGTATAATCCTCGAATTGTTGATTCCTTTGGAAACGATGTTAGTTTGATAAAGGTGGATAACCAAATCCAAATATCTGCAAGTATTCTGAATAATAATGTGGGAACTCAACCCTTTACTTATCTGGTTCAAATTCAGGATTCTTCAGATTCTGTAAATTCATTATCTTGGATTTCTGGTACTATGTCAAAAGGAC
This sequence comes from Nitrosopumilus sp., assembly GCF_025699255.1. Taxonomy (NCBI): domain Archaea; kingdom Thermoproteati; phylum Nitrososphaerota; class Nitrososphaeria; order Nitrosopumilales; family Nitrosopumilaceae; genus Nitrosopumilus; species Candidatus Nitrosopumilus sp. The sequence continues at coordinate 55,971 of NZ_JAILWA010000007.1, forward strand.
AATTACTGTCTCCTTCTGTTTCTTGGATTCCTGATACTCCTGGTAGTTATACTGCAACAATTTTTGTATGGTCTAGTTTAGATAATCCATTACCTCTCAGTCCTACTGTTAATTTTGAGATTATTGTTTCCTGATCTTTTAAGTAGAACTAAATATAATATGAATTGAGATGAAAAACAAAACATCTTTTATTGCAATTTTTAGTATTTCTATATTATTACTTGCTGTTGTAGGTACATTGGATTTAATTCCATTAGCTGATGCATTAAAAGGTCAAGGTGTACCTTCATCACAATATGGTTCTGCAACAAAAGGAATAGTTTGTGGTGATAGATTATGTTCAGAAGTAGAACCTGAAGAAAAGAAAGTAGAAAAAAAGGAACAAGTTAAAACTGAAGAAAAGAAAGTAGAAAAAAAGGAACAAGTTAAAACTGAAAAGAAAGAATCTGAAAAAAAGAAATTAGATGATAAGGCCGCTTCTGAAAAAGCAAGATATGATGAAATATCTTTGCCTCCGAGAACAATTAAAACTGGAACTATTACTTCTGTACAAGATCCTGGTCAAGGACACGAGGGTCATCAACTAGCAATTGTTTTACCTCCTTCTGAGAAAGTATATCGTGGAACATTTGCATTTGCTGCCTCTGAAAATGTTCAATTAGTGGCACTTCATGGTCCATTGAAACAAGGTGAGGATAAAGGACAAGCAATCTGGTCTCCTGATGGTAAAACAAAATATGCTTTGACTTTTGTTCCATTAGATGCCTCTGCAGGTACTTGGTCTTTTGCTGGGAATGCTTTAGCACTACATACTATGAATGAAGAACCATTTACTGCTTCATACTCTATTGCATATCGAGAACGAACTCTATCTGATACTGTAAAAAGTGAAACTATTACTTCTGTACAAGATCCTGGTCAAGGACACGAGGGTCATCAACTAGCAATTATTTTGCCTCCTAGGCCTTATGCTTATTTTGGAACTTTGGGCTTTTCTGCCTCTGAAGATGTTCAATTAGTTGCATTACATGGACCTTTGCAGCCTGGTCAAGGAGCACATGGACAAGCAATCTGGTCTCCTGATGGTAAAACAAAATATGCTTTAACTTTTGTTGACAAAGAAACTTCTGCTGGAACTTGGCAATTTACTGGAAATGCTGTTGCACTTCATACCATGAAGGATACTCCTTTCACTGTAAGTTATTCAGTAGCTACTGGACAATAAATTCATCTTAATTTTGTTTAAACTTTCAATTTGTTGAATAACTATGGATTTAACTCTGTTTCAGAACATTTTTCACATAATACTGGTTTATCTGTAGCATAAACTAACTTTGCTTCTTTTTCTGTTATTCCACATCTAAAACATTCTGAGACTCTTACCATGATTACTATATGATTTTTCTAATATTTTAATTGTCTATGACTAGATTGATCTATTTGTGTATATTGATGTTGAAAGTTTAGATTGAGAAATCTTTTAGTAATTTATCTATTCTAAATTAGCGTGTATTGCAATAATTCTTGTCAAAAATTCAAAGTTACAAGTTTTAGTGGTAAAGGCAGATATGTAGAAGGACAAAAACGATGTCCTCAATGTGAGGTTTTTATTTTGTGGGATGGTTTGTGGTGTCCTTGTTGTGGACGATTACTTCGAACAAAACCTCGTGCAAAAAAACTAAAGAGAAAATTAGCCTTGAATAAAAATAGATAGAATTTTTGAATTGGTGTAAAGTATTAATTTTGTAAGCGTATAACGGAATTGTGGTTTTTAAAGTCATGTACAAATTTGAGAATGATGACGTTTCATATACTTGCTATATGACACATATGCAATATACCAACTTTCAAAAATTACCTACTGTCAAAGAACTAGTTATTCTAAAAAGAAATCAAACTGAAATGAAAGAATATGAAGATGAAATGCAACGTTCAATTGATCAGGCATTCAAAAATAGTACATCTCACATCAAAAAACTTTCTGAGGAAATCTAACGCTGATTAATCCTGTCATGTACTTGTCTTAATAGGCATAAATAGTCAAGATACTTTGATGCTGTATGGGACTCTCTTCTGCAAATCTCTTGGGTTTGAAGGTATTTGCACCTGATTCCATTACAAATAGGAAATTAGAATTTTTTGAATTTTTTAAATATGAAACTAAGATGTTTAGAGATGAGACAATTTTATCTAAAGAAGATCTATCCAATGCGATTTCTAAAAGTTCTAAAATTAAGAATGTGTCTAAGATAAAAAAATCTGAATTAACAAAACAATTTGAAGAATTCTTGAAAGACTTGGATAGAACATTATTTATCAAAAACTCTGAAGACGAAATCTCTGAAATTAAATGGGAACGAATTGATAGTTTTTGTAGTTTATTGAGATTGATTGAAAGAAGTGATGAAAGAAAAATTAGATGGGCATTATATCATTTATTTGCTTCAAACAACCTGAAAATTTCTGTCAAAAAAATTTCTGAACTGTTGAAATCTTTTAAAATTAAAAATATTGAAAAAATTATTACAAAAATTTTAAAATCTGAAACTCTGTCTGGACTGGATGCAAATTTTGATAAAAAATTTTTTATAATTAACCATGAAAAAAATTCCAAAGTTGTATCCCATTATTTAGCTGATGCAATAGACGAACCATCGAGGCGTTCACCAGGCGAATTAGAAAAAGAAATTCTAGAGTTGATAGATGAGGGCTCCTATTCTAATCAAGAAATTTCCACTGCTTTGCTTGTTGATGAAGGACTTGTTTCACGAACTATTGGTAAACTACGTGATCAAGATGAAATTATCCTTTCAAGTTTTGGCCAACGGGGTGCTAGATATTTTACAACAAATTGTGAAAACTGTCCATTTGGAACCACTAAATCCTCGTGTAGGAAAGAGGCAATATCGTATATTGCTGAAGCGTTTATGAATGATTTTGGATTGGATCTTTCTGCAAATGATTTTGACTCTGTTGAGACAAACCAAGCTCTTCTGAAAATTAAAAGAATTGTTATGATGGCACGAAAAGAAAAGAATACCAAACTTGAGAAAAATCTGAGTGAAAATCTGACTGTCTTACTTTCTAAGGTTGTAGATAAATTCACAGAAATTGAAATTCCTGAAAAACAAGTAACCCTTCCTGAAATTAAGATAAATGTGCCTGCAGACATGTCAAAATTACCTCTTTTGTATCAGTTAGGGTTACAAAAAGGAGCCCAAGGGGGAATTCATCTAATGGATGAGATGCTTCACTTAGTTTCAAAATCCATTGACAAAACTGATAGGCTCAAAATCAAAAAACAGGCTCTTAGTCAGACAAATAAATTTCTAAAGAATATTGGGCTTGATCAAAAAAATTCGACTTGATTTGATTCAGAGTTAAAACAATTAACTGGAATGTTTTTTAATGATAAAAAAATGATGTTCATTATGAAATCCATTTCTGTATTTGCAATAATTTTGGGTATTGTATTGATTTCAGGAACATTGCCTTCTCAATCATTTGCAGATGTGATTAGCCCAAGACAGCAAATGAAATTAGATTTTACAAATGATCAAATTATCTGTGCAGAAGGATTGGTGAAAGTTACTAAAAACACTTCTGACAAAGTATCTTGTGTAAAACCATCCACTGCTGAAAAATTAGCTGATAATGGTTGGGCAAAACCTCTCTCTGAGAAAAAATTAGAAGAAATTCAATCTAAGAAATTAAAGAAAGGCGAAGTTGCAGGAACTATCACAAAAATCGCAACTTTGAAACAACTCTCTGAAAAAACTACTGGTGCAAAATCTAGTACTAATGCATATTCATATATCTTTGAAGCCTGTGGTACTACAAAATTAGTTAAAGCTCCAGAAATTTTTGTTACATCTGATAGTGAGACAAAAAGTGTAAAGTTAGCTAGTCCTTTAAAACCTAGCTCTTGTTATACTAGTTCTGTAAATATTAAAGCTGCAGATCCAAATTCTATCTCTGCTGTTCTATTGAATAAAGGAGGAATTTCAGAAAAAGTTTCCACTCTTGAATCCCAAATTGCAGATTTAAAAACCAAAATTTCTGATGCTAAAGCAAAACTTCCAAAATCTAACAGTGATTCTCCTGACTCTGAAAATATTACTAATATTGTATCTATGAAAAAAGACCTGAAAGAACTTCAGGATCAACTTAGAAGATATTTGATGGTTTTGTATGTGCCTCCAAACACCAAAGTATCAAAACTTGACTTGCCAAAATCAATTACAGGACAGCCTCTAGAAGGTATGAGTACTAATCTTATCTCTGTAACTGAAAGTGTCGCTCCTACTGGTTCAAGCAATGCGGATCTTAAAAGATTCAATGTGGTTTTTGAAGCATGTGCAGGCACTCAATCAATTAGATTGCCTGTGATCACAGTTACTTCGGATACTGAATCAGTTGATGTCAAATTGATTAATAGAATTATTCCTGAATCTTGCCAAGTAGGTATTACAAGAATTAATGCTTTGGATTCTGAATCTATCATGCCTACAATTAGTGGTAATTCTGGAGTCTCGAAACAAATCAAATCTTTAGAAACTCAAATATCTGAAATGGAAGCAGCACTTGCTGATAAAAGAAGCAACTTGGGTGATTTAATCTCTAAAAAACTTGATTCTTCCACAGAACCTATTGCTTTAAAATTAACTCAAGAAATTAGTGATTTACGAAATGACATCTTAGAAAATAGAGTCAAACTAAATGCACTACTGCTTAAGGCTTCATGAAATTACTAATCTTTGGATTCTGAATTTGTGATGAGGTGTTTTACTATGATTAAATTAATCCCTGTATCTTTTTTTATATTTGTACTACTTACATCTACAGTAACTACATCCAATGTATTTGCAGATGTAATTTCTCCTAAGGATCAAATGGATCTGAATTTTACCGCTAAGGAAGTAATTTGTAAAGAAAATCTTGTAAAAATTTTACGTGTTTCAAATGGAGATGCGATATGTGTAACTTTTGGTATTGTGGATTTCTTAGTTGAGAGGGGTTTTGCTGTTGAACCTGTATCAAATATTCCATCTGAAAATAATGTAAACTCTTCAAAACCTGTTGGAACTTTAACTCATATGGCAACTACTAAACAATTCAAAAATCCTGGTCAAGTAGAAACATTTCCAAAAATAAACACCTTCAATTATGTTTTCAAAGTTTGTGCCATAGATGAAAAAATCAAGTCCCCTGAGATTATCATTACTTCTGACGCTGAAACAAAATCTGTTAAATTACGTGATGTTCAAACAACTTCTTGCTATACTACTGCTGCACTAGTCAAAGCAACTGATCCTGATAGTATATCTGCTAGATTGCTTAATCATGGGGGAATTACTGATGCTATTACCGAACTTGAAAATAAAATTGCAACTCTAAAATCTGAAATTACTGTACAGCGTGAAAAATTATTGTCAATTAATGACGAATCTCCAAGTACTGATAGAGCAAAAAAAGTCTCTGCAATTCATCAAAAAATCTCTGATGTTAGAACTGAATTAAAAAGTGTCAAATATGAACTTCAAAAGTACTTATTATTTTTAAATTTGAATTCTTCTAGTCATATTTCCCCTGTTGTTAAAGGCAAATCCATTACTGGTATGTCTATTGAAAATGTTGTTTCTGAAATAGTTTCTGTAAATGAAGCCCTAATTCAACCTGAAGATCGACCAGAAAATTCAATGGCGTATAATGTGGTTTTTGAAATATGCACATCTGACACCCCACTAAGAATCCCTATTGTAGAATTGATTTCTGATGTGTCACAAAAAACAATCATGATGGCTGAAAAGATAGTTTCAAATTCTTGTCAAGTTTCAACTGGAAAAATCATTGCGATTAATTCAAATTCTATTTCAATTAGCTTAGTTGGTCAGACACAATCTTCTGATAATGTTGTGAAATTAGAAAACAAAATAAATTTGTTGAAAGATGAAATGAAAATAGAACAAGATAAACTCAATGTGGCTTTAACGTCTAGTTCAATTACTAAAGAAGAACGTGAGAATGTTATCTCAGAATCTACTTTGAAAATTCATGAATTACGTAAAGATTTGCTGACTACTAAGACCGAATTACATAAAATCCTCTTACAGGTGTATAGTTAGGCATCATTAATCTAAAAACGATAAATGTCATTAATGTAATAAATTTCCATGTTGCCTGTTACCATAATAATTCTTAAAATCGAGTCCATTTTTCAAAAAGAATTTCAGATTTGACATGAAATATTTTTTAATTCTTGTTTTTGTATTGGTACTTTTTGTAGACTATGCATTTGCGCAAAGCATTGTTGAAAACCAACTAGGTAGTTTCATAGGTAATTTTACCGATACTGAAAATCATATTATTTCTATGATTGATTTTGATCTTATTGGAGATAGATTAGGTATTGAGATATCCTTTATTGATCTAATTTTTTATTCCTCTGGAATGGTTGTATATGGTATCTTCATTTGGAATTTTTACAGATTTCTTGCAAGACGAGAAATGATACCTTTGCCTCTAACAAAATATCAAACTGATGGTAAGAAAATTACTTCCATTGCTAGCTATGTTATCAAGTATGTGATAGTTTTCCCATTTGTAGTTCTAGTGTGGTTTATTGTTTATTCTACATTTTTATTTTTCATGGCTCCTGATTTGCCACGTGATATTGTTTTTCTAGTTGTAATTTCTCTTGTGGTTACTGTTAGAATATCTGCATATTACAAAGAGGATCTTGCAAAAGATTTTGCTAAATTAATCCCCTTTGCACTTTTAGGTATTTTCCTTACAAGTAATATCTTCTTTACCACCGAACAACTAATTGATAGATTAGATGATTTTATTCCATTTATAGGAAAAATTATTGGATTTATTGTATATGCTATTTTAGTTGAAGCAATATTGCGCATATTATTTCTCATCAAAAGAAAAATCCTTCCAGTTGCAGAAGAAAAACTCGAAGAGCAAATTGAAAAACAAATAGATGAGAAAATTAACGTCCATGTTGAAAAAATCGAGAAAAAACACGAAAATCTTGAAAAGAAATTAGACAAAGAGACTGATGAAATTGAAAAGAAAATTAAAAAAGAAACTGGTGACATTGAAAAGAAAATTCAAAAAGATAATAGTGATTCAAATAATGAATCAAAACGTGAATAACCGTGGCCACTGGTTCAACTAAAGCAGTATATGCTGCACTTTTTGGCAATCTTGGAATTGCTGTTACAAAATTCATTGCTGCAGCTTTGACTGGAAGTGCTTCTATGTGGGCTGAATCGTATCACTCTGCATCTGATACAGTAAATCAAATTCTTTTGCTTTTGGGAATCAAAATAAGTAAAAAATCTGCTACTAGTTTACATCAATTTGGTTTTGGCAAGTCTCAATATTTTTGGTCCTTTATTGTAGCTACTATGATCTTTGGGATATCTGGAATCTTGTCTTTGCAACATGGTTTTTCTTCCTTACTTGGTGACTCGCACCATTTTGAAAATCCTGTAATTAATTATATTGTTCTTGCAATTGCATTGGCGTTTGAAGGCAATGCATTAAGAATTGCGTTAAATCAGTTTAAAACACCAATTACTTCACGTGGTGAAAAAATCAGACTTTCTTCATTGTACAATGAATTTAAAAACAGTAAAGACACTTCCCTTCTGACTGTAATAGTTGAAGATACTGCTGCGTTACTTGGTATTGGAATAGCTATTGTGGGAATATTTCTTACTGATATCACTGGAAATACTGTTTATGATGCAGTAAGTTCCATTTTGATTGGAATTCTTTTGATGTCTTTTGCTTTTTTCTTGGCCAAAGAAAATCGTGGTCTTTTGTTAGGTGAGGCTATTTCAGACAAACAGAATAAAGAAATCATTAATGCAGTTTCTGCAATATCTGAAGTAGATCATGTAGTCACAATGAAAACCATGCATCTTGGACCTACCTCTGTCTTGGTTGGAATTGAAGTAAATCTGATTGATGGTCTAGATACTGATGAAATTGAAACAATTACTGACGAAATAGAATCTGAAATAATGAAAATCTTACCTGAATCAAATAATGACCATATTTTTGTAGAAATTCAGAGATAATTCCTATCCAAATTACATTCTTTTCGCATTCTTTATAATCCGCATCTTTTAATAATCTTCCAATGACAAAAACAATTCTAGCTATTTTTGCAGTTGCTGTTCTCTTCACAGGAACTATCGCAGGACCTGCCGGATTTATCCAATCTGCCGATGCTCTAAAGAGTAAAGGTACTTCTGCATCTTCCATAAATTCAAACAAGGTTTGTGGTGACAGACTCTGTTCAGAACCTCCAACTGAGGCAAAAACAGAGACAAAGAAGAAAGAGGAAGTAAAAACGGAAAAGAAAACTGAATCTGCTGAAAAAGCTAAAGACGCTCCTAAAAAGGATATGAAATCAGAAACAATGGAAGCTGCAAAAACTGCTGCTACATTGAAAGCACCAAAGACTATGTCTGGTGTACTAACTTCTATACAAGATCCTGGTCAAGGTCATGAAACACATCAACTAGCAATAATTTTGCCTCCTAGTGAAAATGTCTACAAAGGACATTTGACTTATACGGCATCTGAAAATGTTCAGCTCGTTGCATTACATGGACCTCTAAAGAAAGGAATGGATAAAGGACAAGCAATTTGGACAACTGATGGCAAAACAAAATTTGGTTTAACATTTGTTGACAAAGAAACTTCTGCAGGAACTTGGCAATTTACCGGAAACGCAATTGCAGTTCACACCAAAAATTCTGAACCATTTACAGTAACATATTCTGTTTCATACACAGAACAACCTACTGATGGTCAAAAAGTCTATAGAGGAACTATGACATCAGAACAAGATCCTGGTGTCGGCCATGAATCACATCAGCTTGCAGTATTGCTAGCTCCAAGAGATAAAGCATATTCTGGTCAGTTGACTTATGATGCTTCAGAACCTGTACAACTTGTTACTCTTATCGGCCCAATGTCAAAAGGTGAACTAGTTGGAATGCCTTCATGGACTCCAGATGGTGAAACCTATTTTGGATTGATTTTAGTACCAACTAAAGCAGCAGGCACTACATCATTCTCAGGAAATGCATTGGCTCTACATACGATGAATTCAGACCCCTTCACTGTAAGCTACTCTATAGTGCTTACAAAATAATTTTTTCTTTTTTATTATGAGATCATATTGATTGTTAATTCAGGTTCAAACTCTATCTAAAACTCTAATAATTCGTATAACTTGTAATATTCATTGGATTATGAAAATTTCTGTAAGCAAATTTTAGATGTAGTTCCAAAGATTCGATTTGCCACTGTTTATGATGAGTGGTCAGTTAAGCTAGGGGGTGGGATGAGAGAAGGTGTAGAAAATTTGCTTTCAGAACGCGCTGAAAAAGAATTGGTTAATCTTTCCACACTTGACTGGAAATCTCGCAAGGATATGGCAAAATGGCTTGGAAAAACAAAGTATACTTTGGCTGAATATGATAAAGTGAAGCGTTTTTCATTTTATTTGGGTGATGATCATCTCCTTCTAGTAAGTACTGAAATTGATAGCGATACTGATGTTGTAGTCGATGAAGTGATTCGGTTATATTACAAAAATCAAGACTAGTTTTTTAATTTCTTCAAAGTTGAATCTTTTTATGAGTAAACAATGAACCATTATTGTGGAATTAAAATCTGAAAAGTCCATCAAAGAATACCTCAAAAAATTACCTGATGACACTATAATCAAATATTATCTTGATGTAGAGTATAGTCCGTTTCCATTGTTGTTAATTGAAGAATACACTAGACGGTTTAAACGAAAAACCAAAAATGAAATTATTAAAGATATTAAACTACAATCAAGACTTGCCAAAAAGAAAACTAAAGAACTAGGTTCAATGGCAAAAAAACACAAACTTGTTGACGATGTTACAAGACAAAAGTCTGAAGAATTTATTGCACATGCAAAGAAAAAAGGTTATCACATTAGCGAAAGACTAGCATCTAAAGGAAGTATTTTGGGTTCTAAACTAAAAAAGAAAACACAATCTGGAATTGAATCTGGAATTAAAGCAAGTTCAAAACTAAAAACTTCTAAGCACCATGATCTTGATTTGTTAAAAAAACTTGGTGATTTACAAAAAGCCGGAATAATCACCAAAAAAGAATTTGAAGAAAAAAAGAAAAAAATTCTATCTAAAATTTAAGAATTTGATGATTTCTTTTTAAATGATATTTTGTAATTTTGACCTTATGTTTTAATACATGTAATTAGACTTACATTTTGAAATCCTTTGGCTGATGAAGAACAAAAAGAAACTTCAATCAAATTTGAAATTTTAGATAAAATTGCAGCATTAATTGCAGCTGCCTTTGGACTTGTAGCTGCACTTGCATGGAATGACGCAATAAAAGCCCTCTTCAGAGAAGTCTTTGGAACTACTGATCAACTAGGAGCAATGCTTGCATATGCCATTCTTGTAACTGTAATTGCAGTAATCTTGACTATCTTTGTTGCTCGCGCAGCGTCTAAAGCAAAACAAATCATTTCAAAGACCTACAAATGCAGTTTATGTGATTATAAAACTGAAATTCAATCCAAATTCATGGAACATGTTACAAAAGAACACTCTGCAAACGAAGACAAATTCCTCTCAAAATAATTAACTTTAAAAAATTTAATTCTTTATGAAGATCTTAAATATTATTATTTCTTAATCATGTAATGAGTCGTGAAGATTTCAATTCTTCTTCTATTCTAGTTCAAGATATTATGACTAGAGCATTAATCACTGTGAATCTTTCTACTACTGCACTACAGATTGCAAAAATGATGCAACAAGGAGGCATTGGGGCAATAATGGTTCAAGATAATTCTAACCCTGTGGGAATAATCACTGATAGGGATTTTGCAACAAAAGTTGCCGCAAACAATCTCTCTTTTGATACTCCCGTAGAGAAGATAATGTCTTCTCCTCTAATTACAATAAACCACAATGAGCCTATATCTGCAGCTGCTGAAAGAATGACTACAAAAAAAATTAGAAAATTAGCAGTTACTGAGAATGGTAAAGTGGTGGGGATTATCACTTCGACTGATTTGGTAACTCAATTGGCAAAATAGCTAAAACGTCTTTGTCTTTCTGAGAAATACTGTAACTGATGCCATGTAACAACCTGTTGCAATGAATTCTGAAATTAACGATGCCAAATATGGCTCAATTCCAATTTCTAGAAAATAATACAACGTTGGCCACCTAATTCCTAGATAGATAATCTCTCCTACTCCAAATGATGAAATTAATGCAAGCAATTCTTTTTTAATCAAACTTGATTTCATTGTTTTGTATCTGTCTTTGTTATCAAAATAAAACAAAACAGAAAAAATCCCAAAATAAATAATGTATCCTATAATTATTGTAATTGTTGTATTAAGATAATTTTCTTGTTTTTCTAATAACTGTGCAACAACTGCTGATAATGACGCTGAAATGATAAAGCAGATGAGAAAGTTTCTGTTGATTTGCAGCAACTGGGGATTTAATTTCATAGTGTATCTCTTTGGTAACTGTTATTTTGAATCATTTCATAAATCAAACTATGAAAAAAAGATGCACCTGGGCCCAAGATGAACCTAATATCAAATATCATGATAATGAATGGGGGAGGCCTCAACATGATGATAAAAAATTATTTGAATTTTTGATACTGGAAGGTGCACAGGCCGGACTTTCCTGGACTACTATCCTTAATCGTAGAGATGGTTATAGGAAGGCATTTTCTAATTTTGAGCCAAAAAAAGTCTCAAAATTTACTCAAAAACATGTTGATAAACTACTTCAAGATGAATCTATTATTCGTAACAAACTGAAAATAAATTCAGCAATCAATAACGCAACACAATTCTTGAAAATCCAAGATGAATGCGGTTCATTTGATCGATATCTTTGGGGGTTTGTCAATTACAAGCCAATTAAGAATAAATTCAAAAATCATTATGATTTGCCTGCATCTACTGAAATTTCAGAAAAATTAAGCAAGGATCTAAAAAAACGTGGATTTAATTTTGTAGGGCCTACTATATGCTATGCATTGATGCAAGCCGTAGGAATGGTAAACGATCATACGTCTGATTGTTACTTATTTAAAAAATAACTAACTAGACTGGAATTTTTTCAGTGTATCGCTATACAAATTCATTGGAACTATTTTGACTGTACTTAATGATGAAATTCCGACATCTATGCAAAGTTTCTCAATATCATGTGCATTAATTGCGTCAATTATGATTGTCCATTCGTGTTCTAAAACCGACATGTAAAATTCCCTTACTTTGACATTATCATATTTTTTACTCTCTGTTTCTAGGTTTTCTCCTAGTTTCATGAATATTTTTTTACTGTCTTCATTGTTTATCGGACAAGATTCAGGACTGTGTGTTGCAAACACTCCAAATAACATAAGAAAATTATTTTTCTCTAATATTTAAATTTGAATTTTTTCTTGACATTAATTAAAAATTGAGGTTATATGCAAGATTTCTACTCTTCATGTTAGTATGAATGAAAAGTTTTCTAAATTTTCCAAAACTGCCGGCCCTGGAATCTTATTTGCATGTACTGCAATAGGTGTATCTCATCTGGTGCAATCTACTAGGGCTGGTGCAGATTATGGCCTTTTAATTTTGGGTTTTGTAATTTTAGTAACTTTGATGAAATATCCATTTTTTGAATTTGGTTCTAGGTATGCAAATTCTACTCAAACTAGTATTATAGATGGTTACAAGAAACTTGGTACCCCTGCATTGTGGTTGTACTTTTTACTTACTATCGCTTCAATGTTTTTTGTTACTGGTGCTGTGGGATTTGTAACTGCCGGATTTTTTGAGAATCTATTTGGAATTGATTTTCTTGGCGAATGGACTGTGGTGATTTTATTTGCCATTTGTGTTGGCATCTTGGCAGTTGGAAAATATCATGTACTTGATAGTCTGGTTAAGATTATTGCAATTGTTTTACTGGTTTCAACTGTTTCTGCATTTTTATTCACATTGTATCACGGTCCTGCAGAATCTGTGTCTGGATTTGAACCAAAAGATCTTTGGGATGTTTCTGGAATCTTCTTCTTACTTGCATTAATGGGATGGATGCCTACTGCCGTAGATCTTTCAAGTTGGAATAGTTTGTGGACCCTAGAAAGAATGAAGCAAACCACATACAAACCAAAATTAAAAGAAACATTACTTGAATTTAGACTAGCATATTTCATTACTGGAATTCTTGCAGTAATGTTTGTTGTTTTAGGCTCTTTCATTTTTTATGGGACTGGTGAAGAACTACCCAACAACAATTCTCTTTTTGCACATGAGATTGTAACTCTATACACAAAAACAATTGGTGATTGGAGCTATCTGATAATAGCAGCATCTGCATTTACTGTAATGTTTGGAACAATAATTGCTGTCTTTGATGGCTATTCAAGGTCTTTGCAACGAACTATAGAGTTGATATTTACTAAAAAAGAAGAAAAAATACGCACAAAATTTCGCACTTTCTATACTCTCTTCCTATTTTTGATATCTGCAGGTTCTTTAGTGGTAATATTTCAATTTGGAAATAATCTTAAAGAATTAGTTGATTTTGCAACTGTGCTGTCTTTTATTATAGCACCAATAATTGCTATTTTTAATTTTAGATTGGTAACTGGAAAATATCTTGATAAAGAACATCAGCCCTCTTTAGGATTAAAAATTCTTAGTTTGTCTGGAATTCTTTTTCTTTTTGGATTTGCAATAATGTTTGCTTTTTTAAAACTAAGTTTATGACCATTTCAAATTACATAATTTTTCTTATGTCTGCCTAATTTTAGTAAGTTTTTTTAATAGATTGTGTATAGTGTACTTGTAAATAATGAGAATTTCCAGTAAAATGAAAAAAGCACTGAATGATCAAGTTGCAATGGAATCTGCTGCTTCAAACAGCTATCTTGCAATGGCATCTTGGTGTCAAATTACAGGTTATCACGGTGCTGCAAAGTATTTCTTTGCTCAATCTTCTGAAGAACGAGATCATATGTTGAAAATTGTACAATATCTAAATGATATTGGTGCCAATGCTGTAATTCCTGCTGTAAAAGCTCCTGTTGCTTCTTACAAATCTCTTGAGGGCGTAATCAAAACCGCTTTGAAAAATGAACAATCTGTCACAAAAGCAATTCATAAAATTGTTGAGCTTTCCCATAAAGAAAAAGATCATTGCTCATATGCATTTCTAGAGTGGTTTGTAAATGAACAAGTCCAAGAAGAATCCAAATTTGAAGATATTTTACAAAAGTTTGATTTACTTGGACGTGATAAACTTGCAGTTAATGAAATCGACAAATTTTTGGCATCTACTGCAGGTGCCGATGAGTCTGCAGCTGCATAAATTTCTAAAATAATTAATACTTCATTATTTCAGTTCTGTCATGACAGTTACTGTAACAAAAAAACCTGGTGGAATAACTCAATTATTTAATACCGAAACTGGTAGAGTGACTTACAAGTGTAAAGCCGAATCTGCTTACATGTTACTTGAAGCCTTTGGTGGAATAGTAAAATTTAATCAAAAGGGTGCAATTGCAACTGTCACTGGTCACATCACTTCACTTGAATCATGTGATGTCATAAAGAAAGGCCATTCTGAATACAAAGAAGCATTGCTTTCTATTATTTCAGCACACAAAGAATTTGCCCAAAATGTTTCTGATTCCTACCAAAAAGAAATCCAGGAATTAGAAAATAAATTATCTGCTCTTTAATCTTAACCATAAATCATGCAATGCTCGCATTCACAATTTTCCTGATCTTTTGATTTCTTTAAGCATTTTTTATGTTGGCCTGCTTGACATTGAACACAAATCTCCTCAATGTTATCTACACTAGTATATTTTTTTGATTGATCAAATCCAAATCCTCCATCCTTTGGTCCTACCATGTGTTGATTAAACTGAAGTCCTATTTCTACTTCACTAATTTGTCGCTGATTTTATGGCTTCGTACAAATTTTTCTTTTGCATTTCAATAATCCCTCTAATTTCAAAAGTATCTACATATCCTCCAGCTGATGCACGAGTTGCTTTTAACAAATAATGTAGTGCCCCTTCTTCAATTTTTCCAACATAATAGCCATATAGAAAATCTAGTTGATTTTCACATTTCCAAATTTGTTTGATTGCAGGAAATGTTTGTTTTATCTCTGTAGGAATTTCTTGAATTCTTCTTTGAATATATTGATCCAATGATTTTCTAATGGATGAATCTTGTAACAACTCTAATTTTCTTTAAAAGAACTTGTTTTAGTCCTTTTTCTTTGGTTTACCTTCGCCTGGTTTATCCCACATGTGCATTGTCCCTCTAATCATAAATGAACCAACAATTATGGCAACGATTCCTCCTACTATGAATAAAAAGAATTTCCCAATATCCTTGATACTTGCCATGATTTGTATTGCTTGTTTGTATAATTATAATTGTCTAAACTGAGCAATTAGATTCAATAATGAGTTTGAGATATTACATTAGATGTCGAAAATTAAACAAATTGCTGCCTGGATAGCGATTATTGGTGGAGGAATAGGCTTCTTTTTCTTCTCGATTGAGATGGCTGAATTCATGCGTTAATTGTGAAAACTAAATACATTCTATTCTGAAATTATCTATACATGATTACTGAAAAAATCAAAAATTTCCTTAATCTTCAAAAACTTGCGTATGTTGCAACTGTATCTGCTGATGGTAAACCTAACATCTCTCCAAAAGGCACAGTGATTGGCTGGACGGCAGATTCTCTAGCTTTTGCAGACATTCGTTCTCCTGATACTATGAAAAATATTCAAAATAATTCAAATGTGGAAATTAATGTCATAGATCCTTTGCTTAGAAAAGGATATTTGTTTCAGGGCACTGCTAAAATTCTTCAAGAAGGCATTCTTTATGAGGACATTTTAAGTTATTATAGAAAAAATGGGATTAAAAGTCAAATAAATTCAATTGTTTTAGTTAATGTCTCTGATGTATCTGAAGTGATTTCGCCTCTGTATGATATGGGGATTTCAGAAAAAGAAATTAAATCAAAATGGAAAAAACATTTTGCAGAATTATGATTCCTCAGAAAAATTTGTAGATTGCTTTAGTTTTTCTAATTCTTGTTTAGTCTTTTCATGATCATCTCTTTCGTTTTGCAATAGTGTTTGTATTGCGTCTAGTTCTTTTTGTGTGGTGTTTAGTTTTGATTTTAATGATCCTACTACTGCACTTGCAGCTTCAATTATTCCTGCAGATGTTTTTTTATTCTCCTCGTTTACTCCTATGAATTCTTTTTCTGATTGTGATAATACACTTGTGTCTTCAAATGTGTCTTTTTTGTCTAACTCTTGTTTTGCATTATATAATCGAGAATTGGCTTCTTCTAATTCTTCTTCAACTTCGACTTGTTGCTTTTTAATATTGTGCAATATTGTTTGCTCTTGTGAAATTTGCTCTTTGATCTCTTCATACTTTTTTGCAAATTCTTCTAACTCTTCTTTTATTTTAGCATGTTCTCCTTGAGTCTTTTTGAATTTATCAATTGATTCTGTATCTTTAATTAGTTCTGATTTTTTATTTCTCTCTTGAATTTCCTTATATTCTCGTTTTATGATGTCTAATTCCATCATTTTTTGATTTAGTTCTTTTTTGACCAACATCAGATTGCCTACTGTTGAATCATATTCTTCTTTTACCGTGGCTGTTTTTTCATTAATTTTATCTAATGCCTCTTGTTTTTCTCTAAAGTCATTTTGTAATTTCTCTACTTCTAATTCCAGTTCCGCTTTTAGGGTCTTTTCTTCGCTGTAATCTTGAATTTCCTCTGTTTTCTTTTTACCAAAAAGCCCCATATCCCTAATCGTTTTCCTCCAAAAGATGAACCTTTCTTATTCTTTTTTTATTCTCCATCTGAAGAATTTCAGATAAAACCCAATACTGCCAATCACTATTCCTGCTATCCATGCAATTGGCCCTAAACCTGTTTTCGTTGTTGCCTCTTGGGGGGCAAGGAATAACAACAATGCTCCAAATATTATTAATGCAAACCCCCCGCTGTTTTTTGATTTATTGTGTTCTCCGTGAACCATGATTATGTGTACTCTGAGAGTGTTTTTGCTACTTGTTTTCTTCCTATGTCTGAGATGAATGGCCCTATCTTTGGACCTCTTGATGTTCCAAGGATTATTTGATATAATACTTTAAAGAAATCTTTTGGTTGTATGTTGTTTGATTTTGCAATTTGATAAATTGTATTTTGAATATCTTCTAATTCTGTTTCCCCATTTAATTCGTCTACAAGTAATTTCAAAGCTGTTTTTGTAGTGTTGTCTAAATCAATCTCCATTTTTTCTTGCTCATCGAATTCATCTGAATAATTTCCGGCAAGCTCGATGATCTTTTCTATTTCTGGTTCTGGATTTTTGATCACTCCATAATCCAATAATTTTTTTAGTACTCTTTCTGTTCTGTTTTCTTTGAAAATTTTTGCTAGTTCAATAACTAATCTATAGTTAACATGTGTGCTAGATTGCTTTGGAGGATTTAGCAGGTTCACGTATTCAAACAATCCTTTTGATTTGATCAGTTTTGCTTGATTATCTACCTTGATTCTACCAAAGTAAATGTCTTCAAGTTCGTTATACTCTGCCATCAATGATGGAATGTCGTCAAATCCTAATTCTCTTGCACCTGTGATTCTTTTGTATAACAATAACAAAATTGATTTTGGACTGCCAAATTCTAACCATTTTTGTGCAGTTATCACATTGCCTAATGATTTTGAAATCTTTTTTCCTCCTTTGTCTAGAAACATTTCATATTTTACATGATGGGGATGTGGAAATCCTAAGATTTCATCTGCGACCCAATCATTTACTTTGACTGAATCCATGATGTCTTTTCCATATGCCTCAAATCTTATGTCAAATGCAGTCCATCTTGCAGCAAATTCTACTTTCCATGCTAGTTTTCCTAAATCTTTTCCAATGTCTGCTTCGCCTATGTGTCCACATCCCTTGACCATCTTTGAGCCTATCTCTGTATCATGACATGTGTATTTCACTTTCTTTTCATCTTCTATGTATTCAGAAGCTTCTGCGGTGTAGAGGCGATTACAGTTTGCACACACTGGAAAGTATGGTAAATATTTTTGATATTTTTCTTGTCCTACTAATTCTGAAATCTTATCGCCAATCTTGGTGCTGTTTTGTAATATTGTGTGAATTTGTTCTTTTAGTAATCCTTGTTTGTAAGTATCCACTGCTCTTCTGAATTCATACTTTATTCCTACTTTGTCTAATCCCTCTAAGAGTATGCTGCTCATGTGCATTCCATAAGAATCATGACATCCATAAGGATCTGGAATTAATGAAACTGGTTTTGAGATGTGTTCTTCTAAACCAAACTTTTCCATTCCTTCAGGAATTTTTCTTAAACCATCAAGATCGTCTGAATATGCAATTAATTCTGATTTGTATCCTAAATTTTCTAATGCTAGTTTAACCCCGTATGCTCTTACTGCATCTCCTAAACTTCCAATATGTGGAATGCCTGATGCCCCTAGCCCACTTTCGACTCTTAAAAGATCTGTATTTCTTCCAAGTGCTTTTTCACGTTCTAATAATTCTGATGCTAATTTGTCAATCCAAGTTCCTTTCCCAATAATTTCTTGCTCTGTCATTTGTTTTCACTAGTTCAATGTTTTGGACATGTATGGCCCATATAACGAATACCCTATCTTTTGATAATATTCTCTTGTACCTACTGCACTAATGACTAAAATTTTCTTTGCGTCAAATTCTTCTTTGGATATTTTTTCAGCCTCTTTCATCAAATTTTTTCCTAGCCCTGAATGCTGTATTTCATCTTCTTCTTTTTCTCCAAGCTTCAAAGATTTTCCATACACATGAATTTCTCTAACAATGCACGTATCTTGATCAATTTCGTCTCTATGTGCCTCTGAGCTTGGTTTTCTTAATCTCAGAAATCCATAAATTGATTCATTTTTGTCTTCATATGACAAAAATACTTCTTTTCCTCCTGACGAGTCATAATCTATTCTGTTTAGTTTTATGTCTCCTCCTGATTTTCTATTTGATAACCCTGCTTCTCTACATCTAATGCATTTGCAAGACAATCCTTGTTTTGCAAGATTTTGGTGCACAATTTGCCTCAAATTTCCCGATTTAGGCCCTGCAATTATCTCATTTGGGGAAATTTCTCTTTGGACTCTCATGATTCTGACCCATTTTGGAATGTTCCTTTTGGCTTCTGTTAGAACTTTAATCATATCCTCATCCGAATACGGTGTATACTTTCCCTGTTTGTATTCTTCATACAGTGGTGTATTTTCAATGACTAATGATGGGTAAATTTTTAGCATGTCTGGACGTAACTGTGGATCTGAAAACAATTTTTTAAAATCTGTAATGTCTTCATCTGGTGTCATTGTGGGCAATCCTGGCATCATATGTGCCACAATTTTATATCCTGCATCTTTTGAAATCTGGAATGATTCTATTACATCCTTGTAGTTGTGTCCTCTGTTTACAATGTTGTAAACCCGTTCTTGTAGTGACTGAACCCCGATTTCTATTCTTGTAATTCCATAACTTAACATTAAATCCACATGTTCTTGTTTGCAATAGTCTGGTTTTGTTTCAATTGTAAATCCTACATTTCTTATGACTGCATGTTCATTATTGGATTTAGCCTCTTCCAAATCTTTTGAATCTGTTCCATTAAGGGCATCATAACATGATTTGATGAAATCTTTTTGGTAATCTTTTGGCATAAACAAAAATGTTCCTCCCACAATTACTATTTCCATTTTGGATGGATCATGTCCAAACGCAATTAGTTTTTCAATCTTTGACGTGATTTGCAATTTTGGATCAAATTCATTTTGGATTGCATTTAATGATGATGGCTCTTTTCCTGTATAGCTATTTGGGGAATTAAATTCAATCCCTCCTGGACAATACGTACAACGACCGTGCGGACATGCATATGGTTTTGGCATTAATGCAACTACTGAAACTCCTGATGCTGTCTTTGCAGGCTTTCTTATCAGAACTTTTTTTAATTTATCAAAATCTGATTCTTTTGCCATTGATAATATTTCATAATTTTTTGGAATTCTTTGTAATGCATATTTTGTACAAATTTTTATGATCTCTTCTTTTACCTGTTTCTTACTTGGTTCTCCAATAGTTAGCAAGTTTTGAGTAATTTCATTACATGCTTTAGATAAAACAGGATCTAATTTATTCATGGGCACTCTCATTGATCTGGACATAAATTCGTTAAATAATTTCGTATAATTGACTTCTATTTACGCCTAGATGCCTTTCTTTTTAGCTTGATTGCTCTTTTAGCTGGTTTTCTTTTCACTGCCTTTTTCTTTGCTACTGTCTTTTTAGCTGG